>SUZQ01000059.1 GCA_015059875.1 Rikenellaceae bacterium
CGTGGGGAGAATTTATATTTATTAGTAACATAAACAGGCTCCAATTGGTACTCAGGGTTTTTTGCCGTTTGTACCAATAGATTTACACGATACTGATTGTTGTCCAAATACTCTGTATATTGATCTATAATACGGGATTTAACAGTGAGCATATCGCTTCCGCTAACACTTATATTGCCGTTGTTGATACTGATGTTTGTTTGTTGTCCAGTTGCTAAACTACGGCGTTCAACAATAACCTCGGCGGCTTTGTTACGGGCATCATTCTCTGATGAAGCCGTAGCAGAGACTACCTCTACATAGGAATTTGAGTGTTCCGTAAAGTATCCGTTAACCCAAGATGGGCGTTCTGTTGCCGAGCGATACTGTCCCATCGCAAATGATGGGAACAGTATGCTTGCAACGATAAGTAAAATATAATACCTCATGACTATTTATTATCCTTGAACTTCTCAAACTCTTGTGCCATGCTCTTGCGGAACTGATCTTCCTTAAAGCGAATTTTGAGTTCTTCATCGTTAGATATATTGTCGGCAACCCTGCTGATAAACTCTTTCTTGGATATGCGAATGCCAATATAGACAGTCATATTGCCCTTTTCGTCAATACCAGAGAATTTAGGCTCTGAGCTATTCTTTACTTCATTTACCATAGTGTTGATAAGCTGGGTGCCTGCACGCTCAATCTTGCTTTCAATGTCAGTACCGTTATTATTTCCAACGGCATTCATATAATCATTAATAGCACCTTTGTATGCGTGAGCCATCTGTTGACGGATCATATTCTGTGCATTTGTCATTGCCAAACTTTGCAACTCTGCAATACGGAATCTTGAACCATAGGCGATACCCAATGCGCCAAACGACTCGTCGTTTGTATTATAGCCAGTAATAGGAGCGTTGTAGGTTTCGCCAAAAGGATTAACAGAAACAGACTTGCTTGCGCTAATAGTGTTTTGTGTAGTTTGTTTGGACAGACCACACGATGTGAGAGTCATTGTTGCAATGGCTACTGTAAATAAAAAGATTTTTTTCATAATAAATAAGTTTTTTGTTTGCCCACCAACCCCGAATGTGCAGTTAATATAAAATAAAGAAAGTGTGGAGTTGAATTTCCGTTTATCTAATCGAAGGTTGTGGAATGACCTATGCAAGAATAAACGATACAATGCCCCACACCTGTAATATGCTAAAAGAATTGGTGTGGGTACACCAATAGCATATATACAAGAAATAGGTGTCGTTCGTTTGCCCTCTTGCATTGAAAACTTCCACATTTTCGATTAAGGACTGCGAAAACACTTTCTATATGTCTGCCGTTCAGCCACAAAAAGCCGTTCAGCACCGCAAATTTAGAAACTTTTTCTTAAATCAACAAAAAACACCTTAAAAAGCCAATGGCTAATGGCTAACAGCTAAAAGCCAAAATAATGGAGATTACCACGCTCATTACATTCGCTCGTAATGACGATTTTTTATTAGTTTTCCGTTTTCCGCTTTCCGTTTTCCGTTAATTTCGCTATCTTTGCACGATTGTATAATAAAAAGCTAATAACCAATGGCTAATGGCTAAAAGCCCAAAAAGAGATAATGGCACGAGGAAAGAAAACAGACGAAGAGCAGGAGAAAAAGTCGGGCAAGACCGAATTGACGAGGCAGTATGAAGGCGTTAAGGCGCAGTACCCCGATGCGATTGTGCTGTTCCGAATGGGCGATTTCTACGAGACATTCGGTGCTGATGCTATCGAAACGAGTGCCATACTCGGCATTACGCTCACTCGCCGTGCCAATGGCGGTGCTGCGATGGTGGAGCTTGCGGGCTTTCCGCATCACGCCATAGATTCCTACCTTCCTCGTTTGGTTCGTGCTGGCAAGCGTGTGGCTATATGCGAACAGCTCGAAGATCCTAAAACCGTTAAGAAAGGCGTCGTCAAACGCGGCGTTATCGAGGTGGTTACCCCAGGTGTAGTACTCGAAAACAATGTTGTCGAGCAGCGCGAAAATCACTACCTCGCATCGGTCTATTTCGGGCAGTCGGCTACGGGAGTGGCATTCCTCGACTTGACGACAGGAGAGTTTTCGGTTGCCGAGGGCGATGACCGCTATATCGAAAAGCTGCTCTCCTCGTTTGCTCCAAAAGAGATTGTCTATCAGCGCGGCTTGAAAGAGCGTTTTGTGGCGGCTTTCGGCTCGCGATACTATATCTACTGCCTCGAAGATTGGGTTTTCTCCTACGAGGTCAATTACGGCAAACTGAAAACGCACTTCTCGGTCCCTTCGCTCAAAGGCTTTGGCGTGGAGGGTATGCGCAGTGCCATTTCGGCTGCGGGTGCGATACTCTACTATCTCGAATTTACACAGCACAACAATGTGGCGCATATCTCCTCGTTGTCGCGTCTTGACCGTGAGGAGTATGTGTGGATTGATAAGTTCACTTCGCGTAATCTCGAACTCTTCGCTTCGACAGGTGGCGATGCGAATTTTTCGCTTGCAAAGACGCTCGACAAAACCCGTACCGCCATGGGCGCGCGACTCTTGCGCAAGTGGATTGCGATGCCGATTCTCGACCTGAAACGCATCGAAGATAGGCAGAATATGGTCGAGGTGTTTGTAAAAGATGCGGCGACTCGCTCGGCAGTGAACGAACACCTTTCGATGACGGGCGATATAGAGCGAATTGCCTCACGCATAGCGAGTTTGCGAGTGCTGCCTCGCGAGATGCTTCAACTGAAAAATTCGTTGGAGGCGATAGAGCTTTTGAAGGCGGCGTTGGAGTCGTCAGATAGCGATATTCTCCACCTTGCAGCCTCGAAGATAAACCCTTTGAACGAGGTGTCGGGGCGTATCGCGCAGACCATCTACCCCGATCCTGCAACCAATCAGATTCAGAAGGGTGGTATTATTGCCGATGGTGTTTCGGCGGAACTTGATGACTTGCGCCGAGTGGCTCTGCATGGCAAGGAGGTACTCCAAAAAATTCAGGAGCAGGAGAGCGAGCTGACGGGTATTCCATCGCTCAAAATCGGCTATAACAATGTCTTTGGCTACTATATCGAGGTGCGCAACACCCACAAAGATAAGGTGCCAGAGCGTTGGATTCGCAAGCAGACCTTGGCGGCAGCCGAGCGATATATCACCGAGGAGTTGAAGGAGTACGAGCAGAAAATTCTCGGTGCGGAGGAGCGAATTTTGCAACTCGAACAGCAGATATACAACGACCTAATAGCCTATGTTACAGGCTCGTTGCGGGAAATTCAGCGCAATGCACAGATTGTTGCCCGTATCGACTGCCTCTACTCGTTGGCGGTTGTGGCGGTGGAGCGTAAGTATGTGCGACCAGAGTTGAACAACTCGACTACAATAAAACTGAAATCGGCACGCCACCCCGTAATCGAAACCTTGATGAAGGTTGGCGAGCGATATATTCCGAACGATTTGACGCTCGATACCGAGTCGCAGCAGATTATGATGATTACGGGCCCGAATATGTCGGGTAAGTCGGCTTTGTTGCGTCAGACGGCTCTCATCGTACTGATGGCGCAGATGGGTTCGTTTGTGCCTGCAGCGAAGGCGGAGATTGGCTTGGTGGATAAGATTTTTACCCGTGTGGGAGCTTCGGACAATATCTCGCAGGGCGAATCTACCTTTATGGTCGAGATGTTGGAGTCGGCAAGTATCTTGAATAATATCTCGGAGCGCAGTTTGGTGTTGCTCGATGAGATTGGTCGAGGAACAAGTACCTACGATGGTATCTCGATAGCGTGGGCTATGGTTGAGTATCTGCACAACCACCCTACGGCGCATCCTCGCACACTCTTTGCCACGCACTATCACGAGCTCAACGATATGGAGCAAGTGTGCCAGCGTGTGAAGAATTTCCATGTTTCGGTCAAGGAGATTGACGGCACGGTGGTATTCTTGCGTAAGTTGGAGCGTGGCGGCACGGAACACTCGTTCGGTATCCATGTGGCGCGATTGGCGGGTATGCCTACAACGATTGTGGAGCGCGCTACGGCGATTCTCGGAGCGTTGGAGAAGGCGTATGGCAATAGCGATATGGTGCCGAAGGGCGAGCTGCGCAAGCGTGGCAAGAAGGTGTCGGCTCAAGAGGTTGCCGATGTTGCCGAGTCGGTCACCCCCGATGTGCAGTTGTCGATGTTCCAACTCGATGACCCCGTTTTGGTGCAAATACGCGACCAAATCAAGGGGTTGGATATAAACTCCCTCACCCCATTGGAGGCGTTGAATAAGTTGAACGAAATCAAGAAGATAGCAGGAATATAGCCCTTCGGGTAATTAAGAATTAAAAATTAAGAAATTACATATATGGAGATTAAGTCGTTTGTTTTTAATCCGATTCAGGAGAATACATACATCGTATGGGACGATACGAAGGAGTGTATCGTGATTGATGCGGGAAATCTCTCGGCTCGTGAGGATAAGATGTTGGCAGAGTTTATCGAAGAGCAGGGGTTAAAGCCTGTCTTGGCGGTAAATACCCACTGCCACTTCGACCATATCCTTGGTGTGGAATTTCTCAAAATGACCTACGGAGTGAAGTTTGCTGCTTCGTCTGCCGACCTGCCACTCCTCAAAAACGGTCGTGCAAGTGGTGCAATGTTCGGTATGGAGTTGGGCGCATTGCCCGAGGCAATAGATATTGACCTCGCTGAGGTTGGGGAGGTGCGCTTCGGCAATACCGTATTGCGAGTTATCCCTACTCCGGGGCATACTCCGGGTTGCGTGTCGCTCTTGCATGAGGAGTCGAAAACGCTCTTTACGGGCGACACTTTGTTCCGCGAGAGCATCGGTCGCACCGACCTTCCAGATGGCGACTACCCTACGATTATCAAGTCGATTTTGGGTGCGATTCTTCCGTTGGGCGACGAGGTTACAATCTACCCCGGCCACGGCGACAAGAGCAGTATCGGCCACGAATCGCTCTATAACCCATTTGTAGTAGAAGCGCTCAACGGAGAAGTGAACTTCTCCAATTAAAAATTAAAAATTGACAGACCCCACCGGCTTTCAGCCACCTCCCCTAACTTAGGGGAGGAAATAAAACCACGACAATTTGTCCCCTCTAAGTTAGGGGGACGAGCGAAGCGGAGGGGGTATGTAAAAAAATAAAAAAAAGCCAATGGCCAAAAGCCAATAATAAAATAATACCTTTAATTGTCAATTATCAATTGTCAATTGTCAATTGAAAAAGCTATGCGTATAGATATCTTAACAGTTGTGCCTGAACTCTTGGTGTCGCCTCTGAATGAGTCGATATTGAAGCGTGCGCAGGAGGGCGGCTTTGCCGAGATACATATCCACAATATCCGCGACTACTCGGAGGATAAGCACCACAAGGTCGATGACTACCCTTTCGGTGGCGAGGCAGGTATGGTGATGAAGATTGAGCCGGTGTTCCGCTGCATCGAGAAGTTGAAGAGCGAGCGTCACTACGACGAGATTATATTTACCTCGCCCGATGGTATTCGCTACGACCAGCACGAGGCAAACCGACTCTCGACACTCGAAAATATAATTATCCTCTGCGGACACTACAAGGGCATCGACTACCGTATCCGTGAGCATCTTATCACTCGCGAGATTTCGGTTGGCGACTATGTCTTGACGGGTGGCGAGTTGGCAGCAGCGATTATCACCGACTCGGTGGTACGCCTCTTGCCGGGTGCTATTGGCGACGAGGCGTCTGCACTGACTGACTGCTTCCAAGACGATCTGCTCGCACCGCCCGTATATACCCGCCCTGCGGAGTTTAACGGTTGGAAAGTACCCGATGTGCTATTGTCGGGCAACTTTGCCGAGATAGCCAAGTGGCAAGATGAGCAGGCGTTGGCGAGAACAAAGGCTTTAAGACCAGACCTGCTTGAAGAATAATTGACAATGAAAAAAAAGAGTTACCTATCGGTAACTCTTTTTAACATTCTCTGTTGCCTTCTTCAGTAGTTCGGCAGGACAGCAGAGCGTTATTCGCACATATCGCTTACCCTCCGTACCGAAGATTCCGCCAGGGGTGAGGAATACATCGCACTTCTCCATAACCTCATCCGAGAAGTCGTAGCAGTCGCCCTCATAGTCGGCTGGAATCTCTGCCCAGATAAACAGACCTGCCTGATTTGGCTGGTAGGTACATCCGAGAGCGTCGAGCAACTCCATTCCCTGCTTTTCGCGCTCGCGGTAGATAGCGTTCAACTCGGTAAACCAATCCTCGCCCAACGACAGTGCAGTCTCGGCAGCTGCCTGAATAGGATAGAACATACCCGAGTCCATATTCGACTTGAAGGTCAAAATCGAGTTGATCCACTCCTCCTTACCGATGATAACACCCACACGCCAACCTGCCATCGAGTGACCTTTCGACAACGAGTTCATCTCCATTGCAACATCCTTTGCGCCCTCAATTGAGAGGATACTCATAGGCTTGTCGTTGTTGCGGATAAACGAGTATGGGTTATCGTGGATAACGAGAATATTGTGTTTGCGACCGAATGCCACAATCTTCTCGAACAACTCGCGGGTTGGAGTCTGACCCGTCGGCATACCAGGGAAGTTTGCAAACATAATCTTCACGCCCTCTACGCCAGCAGCCTCAATAGCCTCGAAGTCAGGCATAAAGCCGTTCTCCTTATTGAGCGAATATGGCAACATCTCGCCACCTGTCATCGACACAGCGGCCTTGTAAGCCGCATATCCAGGGTTTGGTACAAGCACCTTGTCGCCAGGATTGATAAAGGTCTGACAGATATGCATAATACCCTCTTTTGAGCCGATAAGAGGCAATACCTCGGTGTTGTAGTCCACCTCTACGCCATACCACTTGCCGTACCAATCGGCAAAAGCCTTGCGAAGAATAGGCTCGCCCTTGAACGACATATACTTGTGGACATCGGGACGAAGAGCCTCCTTCGACAGACGCTCAACTACTGATGGGTGTGGCGGAAGGTCGGGGCTTCCCATAGCCAACTTAATAATCTGACGACCTGTAGTCGCCTCAATCTCTGCAATTTCACGCAGACGACGCGAGAAGTAGTACTCGCCTGTGCCGTCCATTCTGTGCGCGCGCTCGATAGTAACCTTGCTCATAATATACCTTATGTTGTATTGAATTTCTGAGCGCAAATATAATAAAAAGATAGGAGTCAAGAGATAGGTGTTAAGAGATTTTTCAACAAAAAGTTAAAAGAAAGCGACCACGCAGAAATTTCTGCGTGGTCGCTTTGAAACAAAAGTTTTCCGTTTTTACCTTTCCGTTTTCCGTTTGTTAGAAGTCGTAGCCCTCGATATACGATTTATAGGTACTCCAATATTCTGCTGCCTTGTACGCCTCGACAGAAACGCTAGGCATGTAAATCTTTCTATCGGAGGCGTTGCTACCGAACATCGAACTACCTCCCTTCGGCGGAGTCGTTGGCTTGCAATAGACATACATTAGACTACTGCAATGTGCGAATGCATAACCTCCAATCGAAGCAACACTATTAGGAATTGTAATACTTGTCAGACTACTGCAACTATTGAATGCATTTTTTCCAATCGAAGAGACATTATTACCGATTGTAACACTCGCCAGGTTGCTGCATCCAGAAAAAACAGAATCTCCAATCGAAGTGACACTATTTCCGATTGTAACACTTGTTAGGCTGCGGCATTTACTGAATGCAGAGCCTCCAATCGCAGTAACACTATCAGGGATTGTAACACTTGTCAGGCTGATGCAATTTCTGAATGCAGAATTTTCAATCAAAGTAACACTATCAGGTATAGTAACATTTGTTAGGAAGTAGCCACTGTAGAATGCATTCTTCCCAATCTCGGTAACGCCATTAGGAATAGTGTATTCTGTTAGATCACAACCAACTGCAAATGAATATAATACTCCATCAACAATAAGGCAACAATTATCCTCTGACGCGAATTTACCATAGAAACTTGTCATATATAAGCACTCAGAGAATGCCAAATTTCCAAACGAAGTAACGCTATCTGGGATTGTAATACTTGTCAAGCTACACCTAGAGAATGCATGCGATCCAATAGAAGTAACGCTATTAGGGATAGTTACACTTGTCAGATCAATACATCCTGCGAATGCACATTCTCCAATCGAAGTAACACTACCAGGAATTGAGTATTCGGTTAATCCTGCTGGCGCAAAAGAAGTTAACACGCCATCAACAATAAGACAACGATTGTCCGCAGATGCAAACTTTCCATAAAATGCTTTCAGACTGCTGCACTCAGAGAATGCACAACCTCCAATCTCAGTAACGCTATCAGGAATAGTAATGCTTGTCAGCGAGCGGCAAGAGTAGAATGCATACACTCCAATCGAAGTAACGCTATCTGGGATTGTAATACTTGTCAAGCTACACCTAGAGAATGCCCAATCTCCAATAGAAGTAACATTAGCATCAAAAGTAATTACGCCCTTACTAGTTGTTTCATCCCACTCGTTTGATACGATGTTTGCACCGAAGCGATCATTTTTATATGGCTCAACCTTTTCGGTTGCGGTGTACCAAATCTCGTTATTAGCTGGCATTGGCGCACCCGGATTTATTATTGCTTCGCCATTGTAAATATTGTCATCGAGACTCCACTCTTTGATGCTGAAACTTGCAACTAATCCATTACTGGGCGCAGAGATTGTTACCTCAATCTTATGTTGAGTTCCAGCTGCAAAGGTTATATCAGTAGCAAAGGTATACTCTTTGCCATTAATTTTTACCGAGACGAGATTTGTATCACTGCTAACAGTTTGAGGTACTATCATTGCACGATAGTACGCTCCAGTGTTCCAAGGTGTAATCTCAGTTACGCTACCCGTTGCCGTTGCAACACCGGTTGCAAGGTTGATGGTTGCAGAGTTCTTGATATTGCAAATTTTAACCTCGATATTTGCTGTTGCAAGTTCTTCTGCGGTATAGCCCTCGCCAGCGTTGATGTAGACCAAAGCGTTGCTCAAAAGATGCTCTGTGGTAATTGTTACCGCACTCTTCGTAGGAGCAACACCACTGCGCTTGCCCCACAAAAAATCACTTGCCCAATAATCAGCCTCTGCGCTTTGGTCAGTATTAACGCTAAATGGGTATGCCGAAACATCGGTTGGGTTACCGTATGGATAGTAAGCATAGAAATCTGCTTTGGTAGATGCATCTTTCCAATATAACTCCTCCTCTGCTCTCCAATCGGTTGAAAGAGTAAAACAAGCATTGTTTATATGGTTCTCCGTAGATGTTAAAGTTCCTGCCGTAGAGCCATTGTAATTTACCACATAGAGTCCAACCTGATCGCCACTTTCGAAAGCTGTGTCGTTGGCGCGCGATTTTTCGAGACTAATTTTAATTGGCAATCGGTCAGCGAGTTGCTCGTCTTGTGATACATCATTCGTACAACCAATCAATAGCACGACCAATGCAAATAGTGAAAATTTCTTCATCGTTGAAATAGTTTTTTGCCCACCAACCCCGAATAAGGCAGTTATTATAAATAAAGAAAGTGTGAGGTTGATTCTCGTCTATTTGTTAGAAGGTTGTGGAATGACCTATGTAGCAATAAACGGTACGATACCCCCACACTTGAATAGTATGAGAGCAAGCGCAAAGAATATGCACAGCCACATAGCTATACAAGAAATGAGTGATCTTCGTTATCCTGCTACAAAGAAAACTTCCACATTTTCTAACAAGGATAGTGCGAATACACTTTCATCAAAATATGTCTGCAATCCGAGGACTGCAACGCAAAAATAGAAACTTTTTCTGAAAAGTGCAAAAGTGCGCCAAGAAAATAGAGGATATTAGCGGTAGTTAGGGGGTATTAGCGGAATTAGGATGGCGCACACTAACAGCCTCTAATATCCACTAACAGCCTTTAACAACCTCTTGTAAAATTGCGCCACTAAAAAAGTTTTCCGTTTTCCGCTTTCCGTTTTCTGTTTTTTCTTACCTTTGCGCAGAAAATGGTAAGAAGCTGATTTTATGGAATTTCTCAATCAATTTATATTCGGAGAGGGTATCGCCCACTCGATATTTGTGCTGGCAATGGTTATTGCCGTAGGTACACTGCTCGCCAAGATTAAGGTGGGCGGAATCTCGCTCGGTGCTACTTGGACACTCTTTGCCGGTATTGTGGCAAGCCACTTCGGAATGACGCTTCACGCTGACACACTCAACTTCGTGCGTGATTTCGGTTTGACGCTCTTTGTCTTTTCGATAGGTTTGCAGATTGGTCCTTCGTTCTTCTCATCGCTGCGACACGGCGGTTTGAAACAGATGTGGCTCTCGATTATCACGATGCTGATTGGCGCAGTCGTGGCGTACCTCCTCTATCTCGTCACCAACACGCCACTTCAGACAATGGTCGGTGTAATGGATGGCGCAGTTGCCAACACCCCAGCTATGGGTGCTGCACAGCAGGCATACCTCGACCTTACGGGTATTGATGACAAATCCATTCCATTGAGCTTTGCCGTCGCCTATCCTATCGGCGTTGTGGCGGTAATTCTTGCGTTTATGCTGCTGAGAGCCATCTTGCGCGTGGATATCACCAAGGAGCGCGACATCATCGCCAAGACGATGGGCGGCAACAAGTTCGCTGCAAAGTTCTCCATTGAAGTGACCAACAGTCAGATGGATGGCAAAAGCGTTGGTGAAATTCGCCAAATCATTGCTCGTCAGTTTGTTATCTCGCGCATCTCGCACGATGGCAACAAGGCATTTATCGCTGATGTGTCAAGCAAAGTCTATTGTGGCGACAAGATATTTGTTGTCAGTTCAGCAGAGGACAAAGAGGCTATTTTAGCCTTTCTCGGACGAGAAATTGAGATGCTCGAGGAGGAGTGGGGCGAGTTCGAGGGACAGCTCGTATCGCGTCGTATCGTCGTCACACAACCCAAAATCAATGGCAAACGCTTTGTTGATTTACGCTTGCGTACCAAGTACGGCATCAACATCACGCGCGTAAATCGTGCCGGTGTAGATATCATTCCGCATCAGGGTATGGAGCTGCAACTCGGTGATAAAGTGATGGTTGTAGGCTCTGAGGAGGCAATTAACGAGGTCTCTAAACTGCTCGGTAACTCCCTGAAGAAACTCCACGAGCCGCACATCTTCACGCTCTTTCTCGGCATTGCATTGGGTGTGCTGGTCGGTTCAATTCCGTTTATCGAAGCACCACAACCCATCAAGCTCGGTTTGGCAGCAGGTCCTATGTTGATGGCAATCATTATAGGTCGCTTTGGAACACATTGGCACTTAATTACTTATACCACTTTGAGTGCAAACCTGATGTTGCGAGAGGTAGGCTTGGCAATGTTCCTCGCCTCGGTGGGATTAGCATCGGGTAACGGCTTTGTCGATGCGGTTGTCAGTGGCGGATATATCTGGCTGCTCTACGCACTTGTTATCGCAATTGTGCCGCTGTTGATTGTCGGCATCTACGCGCGTCTGCGCTACAAAATGGATATCTTTACGATTATGGGAATGTTGTCGGGAAGTATGACAAACCCAATCGCCTTGAATTACGCCAACTCGTTGGCTGGCAGCGATATGCCTGCGATTAGTTACGCCACAGTCTATCCGTTGGCGATGTTCCTGCGCGTGATTATTGCGCAGACTATGATTCTGATGTTTGCGTAGGAAAAGAGCGCTATTTAACCTCGAAATCGAGCAGCTTTATGCCACCCAGCGACACCTCCACTTGCTCGCTGATGTGTGGCGTAAAAGGCTCGGTTGCAGCGAGATAAACAATATCTCCCGTCTTGAGAGTAAGCAACTCCGAAGCCTTTGCAAGAGCCTTGTCGAGCGACAATTTAATAGCTGATAAGTTGCTATCCACTACCGTATTACCAATCTTTATATCAAGCACTCCATTAGCTACCGAATCGGGAGCAATAGTTTCGGGCGAGAGGGCGATAGACTTGTCGAAGCAGTACGCCTCATCGCAAGGTCTGCCAAGCGTACAATTTCGCTCTACGATATCCTGCGCAGTGAAGGCAACCGCCACACCCACAGCGTCGTAGCAGCGCGATGCGAACTTCTCGTTCAGACACTTCGCAAGGCGTGTAACACGCAGATAGTAGCCCACCGTGCAACGCATATCCTGCGAGAACGAGGGCATATAGAAGTCGTCATTATTGCGTAGCACCGAGGAGTCGGAGCGCAAGGTTAAATATAGGTCGTCTGCACTATGCAGAGCATTCTCAATACAAACTATCTTCATCTATTTCAACGATTTAACAATATCTTTTGCGGTGCGATGGCTTGAGCCTTCGCCACCCATCATCTCCTGTAATTCGGCAAAGTCGGCAAGCATCTTCGCGCGCTTCGAGCCACCCTCTAAGATAGAGCGCAACTCCTCACTCACCGCCTTGACATCTATCTTATTTACCACAATTTCGCGCACACACTCACGACCAAGGTTGATGTTTACAAGCGAAATAAACGGTATTTTCAGCACGATAGGGCGCAACCATTCATAGATCTTCGGCACATGGTAAATCACCACTTCGGGGGTGTTCATCAGAGCCGTTTCGAGGGTTGCCGTACCCGAAGTAACGATTGCCGCCTCGGCATAAATCAGCGTGTCGTAGGTCTTGTTGCAGACCACCTTAACCTCCGAGCCTTGCAGAATCTTCTCGTAGAGTTCTCTTTCGAGCCACGGCACAGCAGCCACCACAAACTGATAGTCGGGGAAGTGGCGCGAAATGGCAATCATATCTGCTAAATTATCCTTAATCTCCGACCTGCGACTACCCGCCAGCAGAGCCACGATAGGGCGCGTATCAAGTCCGTTTTCGCTCAAGAAAACCTCTCGTGACGGCATTGTCGCCTTGTATTGCGCTATCGAGTCGCACAGCGGATTACCGCAGAATACTGGCTCTATGCCCTTTGAACGGAAATAGTCGGTCTCGAACGGAAAGATGGTGTAGAGCCTATCGACATATTTGCGAATCTCCTTCACTCGCCACTCCTTCCACGCCCACACCTTTGGGGCGATGTAGTAGTAGACCTTCAAACCCTTTGCCTTTGCCCACTTGGCGATGCGCATATTGAAGCTCGGATAGTCTATAAGTATCACAACATCAGGGCTGAACGCCTCGATATCGCGCTTGCACTCGTCAATTTGACCGAGTACGGTGCGAAGATTACGCACGACCTGTGCAATGCCGAAAAACGATGTTTCGCGGTAGTGCTTGGCAAGGTTTTCCCTGCCACCTACCTCAGCCATCTTGTCGCCACCCCAGAAGCGGAACTGCGACTCGGAATCCTCAGCCACAATTCCCTTCATCAGGTTGCTACCGTGCAAATCGCCCGAAGGCTCACCAGCGATTATATAATATTTCATATTATATAAATTAAAAATTATATCTTTTTTTAGCTATTAGCTTTTTTCGTTTTGCGGACTCCTACCCTTGTCACGGCGCAGTGATTCTAAGGGTTATAGGGGTACTGGGGGGTCTAGGGTGCGCGCACCCTTACTTGCCCTTACTAGCCCTTATCTCTTGCGCTTTCTCTCGTCTAAAAATAAAAGTTTTCCGTTTTCCGTTTTCCGCTTTCCGTTTACTTCACCCTTATGAGGTTTATGCCGTCGCGGAGTGGGAGAATCACGCTCTCTACCCTCTCGTCGTGCAGCACATGCTCGTTAAAAGCGATAATCTCCTGCGTCTGCTTATCCTTGCGGGCAACCTCCTCGACAACCTTGCCGTACCATAGGATATTATCCGCCAAGATAAAGGTGTTCGGATGTACCATATCGTGTTCAAACAACATCTCGTAGTAGGCTCGATACTCCCTCTTGTCGCCGTCGATAAAGACGAGGTCGTACTTCTCGCCCAACTGCGGAGCGAGGTCGAGGGCAGAGCCGATGTGCTGGCGAATCTTGTCGCCACAGCCACTGCGCTCGAAGAAGTCGGCTGCAATCATCTCCAACTCGTCATCAACCTCGAAAGTGTCGATATATGCACCCTCCTCCAAACCCATCGCCATCGAGATAGCCGAATAGCCCGTGAAAGTGCCTATTTCGAGGATACGGCGTGGGCGCAGCATACGCACAAGCATCTCCAAGAGTTTACCCTGAATATGCCCCGAAATCATTCGTGGGTTGATAACACGCAGGTATGTTTCACGCTCCAACTCGTGCAACAACTCTGTCTGCGGCGAGGACATCGCCTCGATGTATTGGTCTAATTTGTCCATAGTCCAAATTCAATTGACAATTGACAGTTGATAATTGACAATTAAAGGTATTTTTTATTTATAAATCGTCATTGCGAGGCTTGATACAAGCCGTGACAATCTCCATTATCTCGGCTTTTAGCCGTTAGCCATTGGCTTTTTACAGACCCCCTCCGCTTCGCTCGTCCCCCTAACTTAGGGGGGACAATTTTGCATTTGCAAAATGTCCAAGTGCGTTACCCACCACCTAAATCCTCCTCCTGTGAGGAGGACTTGTCGCTACGCTCCACTAAATACCCTATATATTCCTCCCCTAAGTTAGGGGAGGTGGCTGCAAGCCAGTGGGGTCTGTTATTTCTGCAAAAGTAAAAATTTTTGCGCACAATTCCACAACTCTCAAAAATTATTTCTAATTTTGTAGTGCAGTCCATGGATTGCAGACATAATTTGATGAAAGTGTATTAGCTTTTATCCCTATTAGAAATCTGGTAAATTTCAAAAGCACAGGGAAGGCAACGCACTCGTCACCGTGTATTTGGTGTTATGGCACTTTCGTTGCCCTACGCCTAAATACGGGTGTGGGGTATTGTTTATTTGTGCTTGGGCTTACCAGAGCCTCTAATAGAATAAACTAATCGGCCTCACACTTTCTTTTTATAATTACCGCACATTCGGGGTTGGTGGGCAAAAACTTAAAATTAAACTATTATGAAAAAGATTTTGTCGTTTTTGTTGTTATGCGTGGCAGCAATATGTTGTTTGTCTTGCGAAAATGGAGAAGATGTAAATGTGGAGAAAAAGTTGGTTGATGTATGTTTTGGTGTAAAGTTTGTTGAGAGTGGCAGTATGAGTCGTACTACGGCAGACGAGGTTTATCAAGAGTTCTACAATAAGCATATTGCGACAAAGGAGTTAGTCGAAAATTCTTACAAATTGACAATTGAAAATGAACAAGGCTCGGTTATAGCTACAATAGATGGTACTTGGGATAAAACAACCATACAATTACTTACAGGAAAATATAAAGTAACGGGAAAATCTACATGCTACGATAGATCGAAAGTTTCGCTTAAATTTGATGAAATGATTACGGTTTCATCTTCCGAAACGATCAACTTAACAGCCCAATACGACTGCTTCTTATTGCTATTTCCAAGAAAAAATGCGACTTATAGCTACTACTCTGATGATGATTATACTTTCCCATTACCTAATATTGATGATTTGTCATATTTGTTCATGAGCGATCTTAATTCGGTAAGTACAGTTTATTATAGAGGAAAATTGTCATCTGATGAAGCTCAGTTAAAATTAACACCTTATAGAGAGACCTTCCAAATAGGCCGTTACTACTATTTCAATATAGTTACTGGAACATTTACCATTCCTCCAATGGAGAATGGTGGTATTTAATTAAGTAAATTCGCCGGGCAGAGAAATCTGCTCGGCGATTATCTTAAAAGCTAATGGCTAATGGCTAATGGCTAACAGCTAATAGCCTATTTATAAAGTAGTACCGAAGGCGTTTGCCACACCTCGTTTGCTACCTCCATAATCTCGGAGGCTGTTACGGCATTTATCTTGCGGTACGACTCCTCCAAGGTGTCCACCTCGCCATACGCCAAGAGGCTCTTGCCTACGC
>SUZQ01000060.1 GCA_015059875.1 Rikenellaceae bacterium
ACTTCAATTTAACAAAGTGTATCTGATAGAATAATCAAGGGTGATAAAAAAGTGCAGACAAGAAAACTATAAGAGAAAATGTATTTGTTCATTTCTTTGTCTGCATTTTTTGTACCTTTGCAACATAGAGGGTTATCACATTGTAGCATAACAATGAAGAACTCAGAAATACGAACGGTTGCTATCTCGTTACCCAATTTTCAAGCAATCCGACCAACCAATTTATTCTAAGCGAGTTATCTTTTCTTGCAAAAGTTACAAAAAAACTTTGTTTTTTAATTAAGAATTGAGAATTAAAATGGGAACATTATACTTTAATGTTGTAAAATCACTCGTCATTGCGAGAGCCGTTAGGCTCGTGGCAATCTCCAACTTTTCTGTTAAAATACAACAAGGGAGATTCTCACGGCTTCTGCGAAGCCTCAGAATGACGATTTATCATAAATCACAACATTAAACTATATAATTCCGTTAAAAATTAAGAATTACTTTCTCGCGTACCATAGAGTCCCTTGTATCCCCAGTACCCCTATAATCGCCTAACAGTATGTGAGCATTTTGGAGATCGATGCCTCCGCGCAAAAAGAGCTTATTAGAACCCTATCCTCTCTTAAAATCGTAAATGATTGAGGAAATTTTACACTAAACGAGGGAACGAAAGCGCAGCATAGTAGACCTATGTGAGCATTTCGTTATCCGAAGGGCAGTGTAAAATTGACCAATTAGAACGATTTTAACGATTCGAGCCACTCTATCGTCTCATACGAGAGAGTATCGGTACGCTCCTGCCACTCCTTGCGACGAATGTAGTCGGCTTTAATCTGCTGCATCAAGGCGTTGATAGGGAATGTAGGCTTGCGCAGAGCGCGTTTTTCGGTGCGCTGCGACGGTCGAATAGTTCGGGTAAAGACGCTATCCTGCAACGGACGACGAGCTATCTCCCACTTGAAGCCCTCAAGCTTTTTAGGCTGGGTTTCAGGTATCTTATCCATAGGATAGAAGGTGTAGACAGGATTACCACGATAGGTAATACCCGTAACCTGCTGCCCCTCGATATACGAGGTCATATCGCCCGCCTCGATATATGCCATAAGGGTAATTTCAGGCGAGTTATCCTCCTGCATATAGTAGATGGTTTGCACATTGCTATTCACATCGTTGCGATAGATCTGTTTATCGCGGAAGAGTGCAGTCATCTCCTTACCCGTAACCTGATTGTAGTGGGTGGTATCAATCTCGGCAATCATCATCGGTTTACCCTCGAAGTTCGCCTGTACAAGTTCGCTGTTGCGAGTGATGATATGCATAATCTCGGATGTGATTTGGTTTACTCCATTCCAAAGCACAGGCGATTTATACATATGTATTATAGAGTCAATCGTGGTCATAGTGAGCGAGTCGCATATCGACTGTGCATCGCTACGGAACATCTTGACACGGCTATAAGCGCGAATTTCACGATAGAGGGAGTCGATATTCATCGAGTCCTTCTTCATAATCTCGGTCGGCGACACCACAGGTTTCGGGAAGAGGATGTCGAGCATCGAATCGAGCTGATGATTTACCAAAGTATCGAGTGGTTCGAACTCTGCACTGAGTATCGAATCGACAATGCGCAACTCTGCCGAGTCTGCCATTTCGATGTATATTCCGCGCTTCTCCAAACGCGCCAACTTACGACGCAGACGCTCGTCGGCACGCTCCTGCTCCTTTGCGGCATAGATGGAGTCGCGACGCGCCCACTTCTTATACTGCTCGGTACGCTTCGCCTGACGAGCCAAGCCGATACGGTCGAGTTTAGCATTGAGCGAGTCCTGCTTGATGCGCTCCTCCTCTGCCTTCTCCGCATCGTATATCGCCTTAAAGTGCGCCTTAACCTGCTTTACGGTCATCGTATCGAACTTGGCGAGCGAATCCTGCTTTGTGGAGTCTTGAGCCAACGAATCCACCTTCAACGAGTCGCGCTTGAGTGAATCCACCTTCAGCGAGTCGCGCTTGAGCGAATCTGTCTTGAGGCTATCAAGTTTCACGGAATTTTGCTTGAGCGAATCTTGCTTCAAGGAATCCTGCTTGATAGAGTCAGCCTTCAGCAAATTGATTTTAACGGAATCTATCTTCAGTGAATCCACCTTTTGCAGACTCTTCGCTAATGAATCAATCTTCAAAGTATCAATCTTCAGCGAGTCGAACTTGAGCGAATCGCGACGCAATGAATCGAGCAGCAACGAATCTTTGGCAACTCGTTTTGCCTGCTTTTTGGCGAGTTTAGCCTCCAATATTGCCTTGCGCTTTGCAATCTTTGCTACGCGCTTTAAGCTATCATTTACAATCTTCTCGGCACGCTTTACACTATCCTTAACGACCTTCAAGCTATCGTTAATGCGCTTCTCTATCGCCCTCTCGATACGCCTACGCTCGGCATCTCGCACCTTAGCCTCGCCAAGCACCTTCACATAGAGTTTCTGTCGCTCAGCCAGCACCTTAGCTCGTTCCTCTGCCTTTTTGCGCTGCACCTCCTTAACCCAAGCCTTTACAACCTTGTTAAGCTCTACAGCCTCCTGTTTGAGCAACTTGGCACGAAGAAGAAAACCGCGCTTTGTAGAGTCGCTCTCCAACGAATCAATCATCTCACGACGCAACTCCGCCTTTGTCTTTGGCGTAACAGCAACACTATCTTTTGCAACCTTAACGCTATCTTTTGCAACGCTATCAGCCACCATACGCACCGTATCGGCCACTCCCGACTGCTGTGGTCTATTTGCTACACCAGCTGCTCCCGACGGCTCTCCTCCGTCACGCTCTCCTTGTGCTGCCACTCTATTGCGCAACCTCTCCGCAGCATCGCTTGCACTCTCTCGATGACCACGCTGCCTTCCGTCTGCTCTACCATCCGACTTTCCGCCCTTTTGCATCTCGGCAGGCACAGACGACTCTCCTCGCTCCTGCATCTTGCCCTTTTGAGCCATCTCTGCACCCTTTGAGTCGCCCTTTGCACCCTTGGCATCGCCCCTCTTTGCGCTCTTTGTGTCGGTCGCTTGCGCTCCCTTTGCATCGCCCGTTGCACCCTTTGCATCGCCCTTCTTGGCCCCCTTCAACGAATCGGCAGCAGCAGCCTTTGCAGCCTGCTCCAACGAATCGCGACGAGCCTGTTCAATCTTCTCGCGGATAGGGTAACGGGTATAGACAAACATCGAGTCGGAACTCATAAATACCGAGTCGCTCTGCGTTGTATCGTAGCTTATGAGCGATGGATTCTTCGTAACAAAGACATTACCAGGCTCCTTCCAATACTCGCCCCAATCGCCAAAAATAAGCATCTTCTGCGACGAATCGTCAATCTGAATATTGCGTCGCAACAAGACATAGTTGCTATCGCGGTAGTAGTCGAGTGAATCGCATAACAACTCCTGCTCCGCAGTTAGGATATATCCGTTAAGCGTGAGCGTATAGAGCTGTTTCTCCTTATCGAATGTTCCTCTGTCGGCATAGAGATAATCCCCCTCCTGCTGACCATCGCCCTTGTTCCAGATATTCGTATTGGTAAAGAACTGCGCAAAGTTGGTCTCGGTATTGTAGACAACCGAGTCACCCGTCATCTCATACTCGTCATTGCGCATCTGCACCTTATCGACACAGATAATCTCGTGAGTATCCGAATAGAGATAGCCTCGCTCCGATTCGAGCATATTATCGCCACTTATCAGTACGCCACCACCAGAGTAACGACCAATGTTAGTCTGGGTATTAAACAAGAAGTTGTAGGTGTAGAGCGTTGCATCGCCATCGACAACCTTAACAATATTGGAGTAGACTCTCGCCTCGTTAATATTGCCGTCGTACTCGGCTCGGTCGCCGTAGATGTAGGTCGTACCGCGATTTATCAACACATTGCCAAAGCACTCGATATGTCGCTCGGAGTAGCGCACAGCACTATCTGCTGTGATGACAGTACCATTGTGGTGTGCAGCAAAATTGCCAACCACAATCATTATCTTCTTGCCGTTATGCTCCGTCTGCCAACCCTCGTCGGACTTCATCTCGACATAGTCGCGCTTCTTTGGAGTGTTGTCGGAGATTGAAGGGCGCGTTTCGCGTTGCTGTGGTTGAGGGGATGGCAACTCAGGCAGGCCATTGCTTCCTGCAAAGACCAAACTCGCCAACGCCACGAGCATAACCGATATGGCAACTATTCTCCTCCTCACGAGCAAACCCCTTTTGTGCTTTTACTTGCTATACTTAACCCAATTCTTATTCTCAAATTCGTCACTGCGGAACTCAGGAGCAATGTAGATATACATCGCAGCAATCTTCTTGTCGAGCCACTCCTTAAACTCTCTCTCCTGCTTCTGCGAGAGAGCCAACTGCTCCAATCGCAGATAATCCTCATCGAGCGAAGCCTTGTGAGCAGGAATCACCTTCAACAACTTCACAATCTTCACCAACTCGTTACCCATCATATCGTTTGAACGGAACGGAGCTGACATCTCACCCTCCTTCAAGCGGCGAATGGCATTATAGTCGTCGATGCTCTTTCCTCCCATAGCTCCGAAATCCTCCTTCAAGAACTTCGTAGCCGTAAGTTTTGCATCGTACGCAGAGTATCGCTCCAAGAGGTCGTGATTGGTCACAATGCCACCATTCTGCTTCGAGTGCTTGTCATCCGAATGCTTCTTCGCAGCCTCCTCAAATGTGAGTGAATCCTTCTTTATAAGGTTAGCAAGGCTATCCAGATCGCGCATCGGAGCCAAAATCTCATCCATCGTGAAGGTTGGACGCAACAAGATATGACGGCAGTGATAGAGTTGTCCCTTCCTGTCGATAAGCTGAATCAAGTGGAATCCAAACTCCGACTCGACAACCTCCGACACCTGACCGGGTTTCAACTCCGCCAAAGCATCAGCAAATGGCTTAACAAAACCCGCCAACGGAGCAGGCTCAAGCTCTCCTCCCTGAATTGCCGAGCCATCCACCGAGTACATTCGTGCCAAGGTTGCAAAACGAGTCTTGCCCGTAACGATACGCTCACGCATCTCGATAAGTCGCTCGCGAGTACGCAGTTTTGCCTCCTTCATATTCTTCGGGAACATCACAATCTGCGCGTACATATACTGCTCTGCTATCACGGGCAGACTATCCTTATCCAACGAATTGTAGAATCGCTCCACCTCGCCTGGTACAATCTTCGTCTTACTCACTACGGTCTGCTGCATCATCTGCGCGTAGGACTGCTCCTCAATCTGACGACGGAAGAGGTCGCGAATGTGGTAAATCGCCATGTGCGACTTCTTCTCCACCGCAGAGATTGAGCCTTCGCGATCAATCATCGCCTGCACCTGCTGCTCTACGCGCTGCGCCACCTCGCCTTTGCTTATCTCCACCGAATCGAGCAGTGCCTGATTGTAGAGGAGCTTCTGCATCATCAGATTCTCCAATGCCTCATTCTGTGCCGAACGGTCGGAGGTGTAGCCCTCGGAACGGCGTTGCTCTATAATCTGTCGCGCATACTGCTGCATATCGGAGTAGCTCACCGATGATGTTCCCACTACGGCAACAACCTTATCGAGCATCACAAAGCGTTTCTGCGCCACCACAGCCGAAGCTGCAATGAGCAAACAAATCACTATTGAGAGTAGTTTTTTCATCTTAATTCTTCGTTAAATCGTAGATTTTAGCGTGTCCTGAAGTTAGAGCGTTGTTTTTGATTCGCTCCTCCTGGCGGCGTAGAACCTCGGCACGGTGGCGGCTAATCAAAATCTGCTTTATATTCTCTTTTGCCATCTCGAGAGGCATTGTGTCGCCTACTCTCAAGGCACTCGTTATGCGAAAGTAGTAGTATAATTTGTCGTGGTGAATCTTCTGCGTCTTACGGCTCTCGAGCAACTCCTCGTGGCGCGATGTACGCAACAATGGGAGATTACTCAAGAAATCCGAGAAGGATATCCACTCCTCAAATTGGAGGTATAGGAAGTTATTTTTGCGACACAACTCCGCAAAATCCTCTCGCGACTCCTCCTTCGACGATTCAAACCACCCCAGCATCTGTTCACGACGGCGGAAGTTCTCGCTGACAGCGAAGATCTCCCCCTTAACCATTGGTTGCGAGATGCGAAAATCGGATTTGTGGGCGTTGTAGTACTCCGTAATATCGGCATCGGTAATCTCCTCGCAAGGCTCAGCCTCAAGATAGTGTCTGTCGAGGCGATGCACCAACAACGAACGGCGATACTCCTCAACCATCTTGTCGATATCCGCCTCCGACTCCGTGAAGAGTTTTTCCGCCTCCTGCTGCTTGAGCTGACCAACAATCCACTTCTCGATAAAAGTTTGCGAGTAGTTCACGCTATCAGCTGCAGCTATACCACTCGGCATCGACGCAGCCAACTCCGAACGGTAGAGATAGTTTGTTCCGACGCGAGCAATCATCTCATCGTCAGCCTTATAGCCCACCCACGAGTTACATGCTGTCACCACAAAAAGCAACAACACCACAGCCGATATTTCGTAAAACCTACGCATACAACCTGCAAAGATAAAACAAATTCGGGAATAAAACGAGAGAATTACAATTTTATTGTAATAATTACGGGACAAACGATGTGGGCAATAGAAGTTGATAACACTAAAATAGAAAAAAGGAGATAGAACCAACTCCTATCTCCCCACTTCTAACTCCTCACTCCTAACTATCTATAGTCTTCAGGCGTAGCTGTGCCGTAGACCTCGTGCGCACCATCTTTCGATGGGTGCATCTTATTCCATACTTGCGCAAGGAATGGATTACGCTCCGCCTCCTCGTCAAATCGCCAAGGTGCAGGCATACACTCCTCGCACCAATGACCTCCGAGCAGCACCAACGCAGGCGAAGCCTCAAAGCGGTGTCCAAAGGCGCACTCCCACTCCAACTTTGTTGCAAGGTCGCCCTTCGTCATCGCTTCGGAGAGGCACTTTCCGCCACGGAACTCTGCGGCTTGACGCATATCCTCAATATCAAGTTCCGCGAGAGGTTTCGACTCGTCATAGCCGTGCGAGAGTCGTTCAGCATCCTCCTCGCCCGCAAGATGAATATCACGCATCTCCTCCCATGAGCCAATCGCCTCGCGCTCCTCGCGAGAGCCGAAATAGGCCTTTATACGCTGCTCGTTATCGGTCTTGAACCAGCCGAGCGTTCCAAACACTTTATCGCTTGCAATGTATCGCATAACCGGCTTCAACAGCCACGCTGGGGCGAGTTTTGCCAACGAATAGAACCAAGGCAGAGTCTTTGCCATCTGCGAAAAATACTCCCCGACAGGGGTGTTTGCACGGAAGTGGAGATACTCCTCCAACTTGTCCGAATCGAAGTAGTATTGACCGTGAAAGTTATGTGTTGCAAACCACTTCACATCGAAGATCTTTTCAGGCTCTGGGCAGTTTATAGATTTTAGCAGATAGCGTTCAAAGTCGTAGTTCGTAAGGCGATACTCAGCACCGCTACCGATATTGTAGAACTTGCACCAAAACTCCTCTGGAACATCATCGCCACAGACATTCGCCAGCAGTCGTCCCGAATCCTCAACTGTAGCCCACTCCAACACGCCACGAATAGGAACATGGAACATAATTGGATCCATATTTTTGAGGATTGCGGGATAGAGAATACCCGACTGACGCAAGCTCACCCAATGCTTCAGTCCCGACTCTACAAAAATGCGCTCTGCACGACATTTTGAGATGGCATAGTAGTCGAACATCGAAGGGAAAATTGGATCGCCCGTACGCCCCCAATGGAGAGGCTCGCGACGGTCGCCCGTCTGCGCCACACTACCGATGTAAACAACTCTAATATCGTCGCTATTAGGCTGTGCCTTAACGGCTTTGACAACATTCTCAGCAATCGTAACATTCACCTTCAGCACGCTCTTTGGCTTGTAGTCTGCTCGTGGCGAAACCATACCTCCAACATGCAGAACATAGTCCGCACCCGATGTGGCATTTAGAACATCATCGTAGTTCATTAAATCGCCCCAAACAATGCGAATTTCATCGCCATATTTCGCCATCTTCTGACGATTGCGCTTCGTATCGCGCACCAATACCGTAATATCAAATTTGTCGCGTCGAGCAAAGAGTTCGGCAAGTCCTGCTAAGCCCATTACTCCCGTTGCACCGGTCAAAAATATTCGTTTTTTCATCTATTCAGTAATCTCTTCAATAATCGTTTTCTTTCTTCTCTTGAACACCGTGAAATAGGCCTCGACAAATGCCGTAATAAATATCACGGCAGCAATGGCATAAATCACATAGTAAACCGTACCCCCTCCCACAATCTCGTAGAGCGAGAGATTTCCTACGCCAAAGCATATCATAGCAAACGCCAATGCGTTATTCACCGAGTGGATGATGATAGTCGTGTAGAGCGAAGATGTTCGCACATACAATACACCGAAGATTAAACCCGCCACAATAGCGACAATGGCGGTTGCGATATCGAGGTGTATAAGACCAAAAAAGAGTGATGAGAAGAGTATCGAGGTCTTTACGCCCCAGCGTTTATGCAGCACCTCAAAAATCAAACCTCTACACAGCAACTCCTCCAAGATAGCAGCCGAGCCGACAGCCGTAACACACGCCCAAACTCCTCTACCAAGTCCGCGACCCTCATTCTGCGGAAGATAGGTCATCAGCGGCTCAAGCACGATTTGCGCAGCAAAGAGCCACAACACTCCCACCAGCACCACTGCTGGATTGAAGCCCGAAACCGAGTGGCGTATGCGTATCGAGCGTCGCCCACTACGGATTCGCACATAGAGCCACAAGATGCAGATGGAGAAGAGCATCGAGAGAGGATAGACCAACGCTGTATACTTACCGAGAGCCACCTGCTCACTCATATAGGTTTCAATATCCACATCATCTATGGCAGAAGTTGTGGGTGCAACGACTCCACACATCTCCATAACTACACCAAAAAACACCTGCGTTACAAAAAACAGCAAGAGCATCATCGCCATATCGCCTATGGTCGGAAATCGCTTCAATTGGGTATAGTTTTTCATCGTTTCGCACTATTTTCGAGGGCGAAGATAAGCATTTTGAAGCAAAAGAGGAAAGTTTATTTGGGGAAATCAAATTAAAATTACTAAATTTGCCCGATTATTATGTTATAATAACAAGAAAACGAGTAAAGATATATATGGGAAAGGTTGTCGCATTGGCAAATCAAAAGGGAGGCGTAGGTAAGACCACCACAGCCATAAACCTCTCGGCATCAATAGCACTGCTCGGCAAGAAGGTACTTCTTATTGATGCTGACCCGCAGGCAAACGCCACTTCGGGATTGGGTTTCGACATAAACGCAGAGGGTATCTATGAGTGCATTACAGGCTCGCGTAGTGCAGAGGAGGTTATGCTCCGCAGTGAGGATGTTAAGAATTTGTGGGTACTACCTTCGAGCATCAACCTCGTTGCTGCCGATACCGAACTCCCTGCAATGGAGAATAGTCACCACATCGTAAAGGGTATTGTTGATAGTGTACGCGATAAGTTCGACTACATCTTTATCGACTGTTCGCCTTCGCTCGGCTTCACTACGGTGAATATTCTCACCGCAGCCGACTCGGTGCTTATTCCAGTGCAGTGCGAGTACCTTGCATTGGAGGGATTGAGCAAACTGCTCAACACCATCAAGATTGTAAAGGGCAATCTCAACCCATCGCTCGAAATTGAGGGATTCTTGCTGACGATGTATATGCGCAATCGCCTGAACAATCAGGTGGCAAACGAGGTGCGTGAGCACTTTGGCCCGCTGACTTACGACACAATAATTCAGCGAAATATCCGTTTAGGAGAGGCACCATCGCACGGAAAGCCGATTATGCTCTACGACGCCTCGGCAAGCGGAGCAACGAACTACCTCCTCTTGGCAAAGGAGTTTTTGAAGAGAAATCGTAAAAAAGCAACTAAATAATGAAACAGAAAGGACTTGGTCGCGGATTAGACGCCCTGTTTGGCGGCAATATAGATGTTAAATCGAAGCCGATGGCGGAGATGACCGAGATTCGCATCTCGGAGATTATCCCCAACCCGACACAACCTCGTACAGATTTTGACGAGGAGGCACTTGAGGAGTTGGCAGATTCGATTCGCCAGCTTGGACTCATTCAGCCTATAACCGTAAAACGCGATGGCGACAAGTATATCATCATCAGCGGTGAGCGTCGCTGGCGTGCAGCCGAGAAGGCGGGTTTGGAGGCTATCCCTGCATATATCCGCGAAGTAGACGATACAACGCTCCATGCTATGGCTCTTGTTGAGAACATTCAGCGCGAAGATCTCAACGCCATTGAGATTTCACTCGGAATGCAGCGTCTTATCGAGGAGTGCGGATTGACTCAGGAGGCTCTTGCCGAAAGACTCGGAAAGAAACGCTCGACGGTAGCAAACTATCTCCGTCTGCTAAATCTTCCTGACGAGATTCAGTTGGCAATCAAGAGTGGCATCATCTCAATGGGACATGCTAAGGCGATTGCTTCGGCTGAGGGCAGAGCGAAGCAGCTCTCCCTACTCAAGCGTTGCATCAAGAGTAACCTCTCGGTGCGTCAGCTCGAAGAGTTGGTACGACTCTCCGCAGAGAAGAGACCAAAGGTTACTGCCGCTATCGACGAAGAGTATCCAGAGTCGTATGGCAGATTGGTGGAGTACCTCGAAAAGTTCTTCTCGCAGGATATCGCAATCAAACGCGGCAAGAACGGAGGTGGTAAGATTGTTATCGACTTCGCATCGGACAAAGATATTGAGAAGTTTGTTCATAAGTTCAGCAAACTATAATTAGCACGGCTTTCAATTTTGGAGATTAGAGGGTTACATATCGGAGCAGTCAAAAAGGGCAGAGGTGTAAAACTTCTGTTGAGTCTGCTATTTGTCTGCATCTCACACTTTGCAAACGCGCAAGTCAATCCTTTTGGGCGACAACTGCGTGGTGAACGCACCATAATTCGTAGCGGTCAGGCATACTACCCCGACTCGATTGAGCGCGCGCGTAACGACTCTATTCGATTGGCAAAACTCGTCGCTAAATTCAAAGAGATGTCTCCAGACTCGTTAAAGCGAGTTCGTGAGGATGTTCGTCAGCAACTACCCGATTCCTTGCGTAAATCTATCTTTGGGCGCGACAGCATTGAGATAGCGCGCGATAGCATCAAACACGCTCTCGACTCATTGGCAAACGACTCTCTTACAGAGCGACAGCGCAAACGACTTGAGAGAAAAGCGAATCGCACACCTTTCATCAGCGATTCCATGTCGTTGCGCAATGTCTGCATCGCCTCGGCAATAATGCCTGGATTCGGACAAATCTACAACAAGCAATATTGGAAACTGCCTATACTTTATGGTACGGTTGGAGCTTCGCTCGGACTCTGCTTGTGGAGCAACAGCAAGTACAAGCCTCTAAAGACGCAGTTCGATGCAATGACTGACCAGAGCCTATTGCGAACGCCAGAGTTGAATCAGATACAGCGCGATATGATAAAGTACAATACGATGAAGCAGGTGTTTATGGTGACAACCATCGCCTCGTATCTCTACTTTATCGGTGATGCTTGTATAAAATACTCCACAAACGAGGTGTCGCATGTAAACAAAGCGACCACCCTTGCGATGGTCTGCCCAGGTGCAGGACAGATCTACAACAAGAGCTATTGGCGCGTGCCGATTGTGGTGGGAGGATTTGCTACAACGATATATTGTATCGATTGGAACAACCGAGGTTATCAACGATTCAAGAAGGCGTACCGACTGAAGGCGGACTACGACGCTCATCCTGAATTGTACCCCGATGGCTCGCAGGATGAGTTCGGAGGTCGATACAACACCTCATTCCTCAAGAATCTGCGCAATAGTTACCGTCGTAACCGCGACTTGTGTATAATTTTAACTGCAGGTCTCTATATACTACAAATTGTAGATGCTCATGTGGATGCACACCTGCAAGATTACGACATATCTAAGGACTTGACAGTCAGTCTATCGCCCGTAGTGGGCTACTCCTACAACCGCATGTCGCCATACAGCGGTGGCGGAGCGACTCTCGGTATGAGTCTTGGTCTTACATTCTAAAAATTATTATGCTTAAACGAACTATTACACTGCTCGTTCTTCTCGCGTTGTGCGCTCCTACAACACTCTACGCCAAACGCCGAAAGAGCGAGACACAAAGAGTTGCTATACCCATTTACGACACCATACGAGTTGTCGTTACCGACACGATAAAGGTAGAGCCAAAGCCCGCACCACGGATTGACACTCTGCAACTTACCAAAACTCCTGCCGAGATAGACTCTCTCATTGAGGCGTGGAGTGCGCTACATCAGCTACAGAGCGAAAAGCACCTATTCGACATCTACGATGGCGATGATGACACCACAGCCTCACTCCCCATAGATTCGCTCTACAAACAGCGATTGCAGGATATGGTATCGCCCGTACATCTACCCTACAACTACATTGTTCGCAACTTTATAAATCAGTACCTATCAGGGTGTTGGAGTCCTCTATCAAGGATCGTTGGACTCTCACGCTACTACTTCCCGATTGTGGAGGAGGAGCTAATCGCCGCAGGTTTACCGCTGGAGTTGCGCTATCTGCCAATCATCGAGTCGAATCTTTCGATTCGTGCCACCTCGCGTATGGGAGCCGTAGGATTGTGGCAGTTTATGCCTGCTACGGGCAAGAATCTCGGTTTGGAGATAAACTCGCTGGTGGATGAGCGTTGCGATATTCTGAAATCTACTCGCGCAGCTTGCCGATTCCTTGCACACCTATATAGAGCCTATGGCGATTGGACTCTCGCTATTGCAGCTTATAACTGCGGCCCAGGGAATGTCAATAGAGCCATTGCTCGGGCTGGTTCGCAGTGCAAAACATATTGGGATATCTACGATTATCTGCCTCGTGAAACGCGAGGATATGTGCCCAAATTCATCGCTGCGGCATACGCCTACACCTACCATCAGGCGCATAATATCGAACCAACAGCCATTCCCGATTGTGTGGCTACCGATACTGTTATGATTAGGAGAGTTCTGCATCTCGGACAGGTGGCATCCACGCTCAATATTCCGATTGAGACACTGCGCGATCTGAATCCGCAGTACAAGTTGGATATTATTCCTGCAACCAAGAAGGCGTATTCGCTCCGCCTACCAACGAGCTACACCAGCGAATTTGTGGCAAGCGAGAAGGAGATTTACGCCAAAGACTCGCTCTATTTGAAGGAGTACCTCAATCCCGCCAACTTGGAGAAGAAGCGCGCTGAGGGGGTGGGTTATATCTACACGGTTCGCAGTGGCGACAATCTCGGCTTGATAGCAAAGCGCAATCGCACCTCGGTGCAGAATATAATGAAGTGGAACAAGCTGAAATCGACGGTCATCCGTCCAGGGCAGAAACTCCGCATCGAAAAGCCAAAACCACGAGCATAATGGATATTAAGCCGCAGCAAAAAGGGAGTGTCTAACAAGTTTTTTAGACACTCCCAATTTTGTCAGAAGTTGTATAACAAGAGGGATTTCAAGGCTTAAACCTTCTTCGAAGGCTTTTGGTTGCTTCGGCTCGGCAAAACAAAACCATTTGTTTTGCACTCTCCTTAATCGCAACCTTGCGAAGCCCGAAAAAGCGGAGTTTACTCGGCGTAAATGAGCATTTTGAGGGCAAGCATAACCGACGCTACGGAGCGAGAGCAAAGGGTGTTTACACACTTTGCCGAGCCGTGAGGAGGAAAAGC
>SUZQ01000061.1 GCA_015059875.1 Rikenellaceae bacterium
CAACAGTACACCGTTTGCATCAGTTATACAAGACACCACAACATCTGCACCCTCTACCAATGCCTCCATCGTATCAACAATCTCGAACGAAATATTTGAGAAGCAAGAGAACTCTGTTGCAAAACGCTCTGCTTGGTCCTTATATCTCAACAAACGCACCGTATATGTTTCATCGGGCAATATAGCATGTAAGCACCTCATTGTTGCCTTTGCCGTGTGTCCGAGTCCCATAAAGGAGTAGATTTTCGATTGTGAATTTCTAAATGTTTTGATTGCCAATGCCGCCACAGCTCCCGTGCGCATTGAGGTTATCCAATTGGTCTCAACCTTCGCCTTAATCTCTCCCGACACTGTATCGAAAAGCAGCAAATCGCTCTTTAACGCAGGCACTCTACCTACAACACGAGATACCACTTTAACTCCGAAAGTATTATACTCAGTCGGCAATAAGCACGGCATTGTTGTTATAAAATCGTTGCCCTGCGGATGAACCGACATCTTTGCAGGGAGCTGACATTCGTGCTTCATCTTAAAAGCCTCTGTCACCCACTCCACACACTCTGCTGGTGTAATGCCTAAATCAATAATCTCCTTGTCCGATATATTTTTCATCTCTACATCAACGCCTTTAACGATTCAACGAGGTAGTGGTTATCCTTGCGGTCGCGCACGGCGATACGAATATACTCGCCACCATCGAATGCCGACTTGCCCGAACAATCCTTAATGAGGATGTTGAACTGCGTAAGCAATTTAACAGCCAACTCATGCGAGGTGTAGCGGTCACCCACCAACTCGCACATAAAATAGTTCGCCTGCGACGGAATAACTCGCAAGAAATCTATCTGCTGCAACTCCTCGAAGAATAGTTTGCGCTCTTCGCGGAACAGCTCGCAGGCACGAAGGTACTCTTTGTGGTACTTCTCGTAAATCTGCATATAGAACTCGCCAAACGAGTTGATATTCCATATAGCGACCTCCTTTTTCAGCTCAGCAATAAGCGTTGTATCGCCACTTGCCAACACTCCAAGGCGCAAGCCTGGAACACCATACGACTTCGATATACTCTTCACGACCACAAGGTGTGGATTTACTCCGAGAATCGAATTGTCGAGCAGCGAAAATTCGCCCTCAACATCAACAAAATCGACAAACGACTCGTCTACAATAAACTTTACACCACGCTCCTTGCACCACGCAATCAAGCGCAACAAATCGCCATACGGGATATAGTTGCCCGACGGATTATCGGGGTTGATAAGCAACAGTGTGCCAATCTCCTTATCGGCATAGAAGGCGATGATATCGTCCGCCGAGTAGTGTTTGTCGGCATTTGTCGGTATGTATGACACGATATTCTCGCGCACCGAGCGATTCGGATACTCCTCAAAGGTAGGATAGATTACACCAATTTTCGATGTGTGTCGCTCTATCAACGCCTTAATCAACTCGGCTGCGCCATTGCCCACCACGATATACTCCTGCTTAACCGAGAAATTCTTGGCTGCCAACAGGCTGTTCACCCTCATACCCGAAGGATACTCACGCAGCAGCGTTTCAAACGAGGCCTTAATCTCATCGAGCATCTGTGTCGGTGGGAAATATGGGTTTACGAGATAGCAGAAATCGAGCATGTGGGGATATCGCCAATAGCCACCATAGCGCGAAGTGAGAGCTTTATACCTCTTCTCGTCGCTCTCCTCGAACATTCCCGAAGCGATATCAAGGTCTTGAATATCATCAATCTCGTACCACTGTTCGCCCTGCAAAGGCAACGCTTTCAGCGGAGAGTCATCGAGCAGAGTTATAACCTTCAACACCTGCTCGTAGTACTCGTTACGGCCGAGAGCGTGGCAGTACGCCTCCAAGAATGGCACATAGTGGGTGGCAGAGAACTCCTTGCTGAACTTGTAGATATTTACCGTCTTGTAGTAGTTGTCGATCTCCGAATACTTAAAATCGCGCTTCGATATAAAGTTCTTAATCTTGCACTCCTCATTCAAAAGCACCACTGTACCATCCATCCAGCTCTCGTACTTATCTACCAAAGCGAGATTCGGATAGTCATTCTCCACAATGCGATGCACAACTGCTGGCTCGTATATCAGATCGGACTCCAACAATAGCGTATCCTCCGCCTCAAGATACTCCTTCGCAAGATAGAGCGAGTAGATGTTGTTTGTCTTGTCGTATATCGGATTCTCCACATAGACGATCTCAACGCCCTTATAGCTATTGCCAACATAGCGCATCACATTCTCGCGCTTGTAGCCAACTACCAAAACTATACGGGAGAGATTGCACTCCGCGAGCGACTCCAAAGCTCGGTCAATCAGCTTCACGCCATTGACCTCCAACATACACTTGGTATTGTCGCCTGTCAACTCTCCCAAACGGCGTCCCATTCCCGCCGCCAAAATTACTGCCTGCATAATTTAATCTTTTCCAAAAATATCTCGTGTGTAGACCTTTGCGGCCACATCCGACAATGCATCATCGCGACGATTCGCAATAATAACTTGCGATGCCCGCTTGAATCTCACAATATCGTTTATCACTTCACAATCGTAGAATCGCTCATCCTCGCGCAAAGATGGCTCGTAGATAACAATACCTACACCGCGCTCACGCAATCTGCGCATTATACCCTGTATCGCACTGTGGCGGAAATTGTCCGAATCGGTCTTCATTGTCAAGCGGTAGATTCCAACCACCGCATCCGAAATGCTTGTTCCACTCTGCTCCAATCGTTTCAACACCTGCTCGGCAATATAATCCTTGCGAGTTCGGTTGCTCTCGACTATCGCAGTCATCATATTCTGTGGCACATCATCATAGTTTGCCAACAGCTGTTTTGTATCTTTCGGAAGGCAATACCCCCCATATCCAAACGACGGGTTGTTATAGTGCGTTCCGATGCGGGGATCAAGCCCCACACCGCGAATAATAGCCTCTGTATCCAGCCCCTTGACCTCGGCATAGGTATCCAACTCGTTGAAGTAGCTCACTCGCAGTGCGAGGTATGTATTTGCAAAGAGTTTCACCGCCTCCGCCTCGGTTGTCCCCATAAAGAGCGTATCAATCTCCAGCTTCAATGCACCCTGCTGCAACAGCGAGGCAAAAGTTCGTGCCGCCTTATCCAGACGCTCATCTCCATCTGGGCGACCTACAATAATTCGGCTCGGATAGAGGTTGTCATACAGAGCCTTGCTCTCACGCAGAAATTCGGGCGAAAAGAGCAGATTCTCTGCGTTATATTTTTTTCGTGCAAAGGCAGTAAAGCCCACTGGCACAGTAGACTTCACAATCATAATCGCCTTGGGATTAATCTCCTGAACGATTTTTATTACCGCCTCGACTGCCGAAGTATCAAAAAAGTTCTTTTGACTATCGTAGTTGGTTGGAGTTGCAATCACAACAAAGTCGGCACTCTTATATGCCGACTCTGCATCGAGCGTTGCTCGAAGATTTAGCGCCTTTTCGGAGAGATACCTCTCGATGTATTCATCCTGAATTGGCGATTTGTGACTATTAATCAACCCGACCTTTTCGGGTACAATATCCACCGCAACAACCTCATTGTGTTGCGCTAACAATGTCGCAATCGACATCCCCACATAGCCCGTACCCGCTACCGCGATCTTCATCTCCTACTTAGAAAATTTTTCCGAAAACAATTCTACAGAAGGTCTTGAATAGCACAGTTATATCCAACCACCACGAACGATGCCCGAGATAGAACAGATCCCACTCCAATCTACTCAACATCTTCTCCATTGTATCAGTATAGCCATTATACAAAGTCGCTGGCGAAGTGACTCCTGGGCGTATCTGATAGAGATAGATATATCGTTTATCGTACTCGATAATCTGATCTATGTAGAATTTTCTTTCAGGGCGCGGGCCGACAAAAGACATATCTCCAGTAAAAACATTATACAGCTGAGGCAACTCGTCAAGATGGTGCGCGCGAATAAAAGCTCCCACTTTTGTCAATCTCGGATCCTTTCCTCTGCCCGAACAACTCAACTGCGGCCCCATCTTCTCTGCATCCACATGCATCGAGCGAAATTTATAGATATAAAACGGCCTACCAAAACGACCTATACGCTCTTGCTTGTATATTGCCGGGCCACCATCCTCGCGCTTTATAAGCACATAACACAATACAAATAGCGGCAAAAATATCACCATCGCAATAAATGCCAACACACAGTCACTGATTCGCTTTATATTGCGAGCCCACGACGACATTGCATCGTAGATATACTCATCCTTTGGCACTGAATCACCAACTGGAGTCTTAATTTTCGATAGCGAAATAGTCTTAGAGCGACGAATCTTATCTATCCAACGCAGATAATCATCCTCAGGAATGGGCTTGCCAACAATCAATCGAAGTCTTGCGCCATTTTTCTCAACATCGAACGAATATTGCTTCTGCAACAACTTCAAAACATAATCACTAACTACCGTGCAAGGCATCTGCAATCTTTCGGAAAATGCCCGCAAGCTGTCATAGCCATTCTGTTTTACAAATGATCGCAGAGCGTAGGCTGATCGACCATACGCGATCCATATCGCGCTATCTTCATGGAAATAAACATTGATACAAGAGCCGTCATTCAACAATTCATCATCTTGTACTTTAGCTGTCTCAACTGGAAGCATATCATTTTAGGTTAATATTCACATCGTTGCGCCCCATTCGCACGACCAAGGTTCACATACGCGCATAACTCTGGGGCTTTGGTGGCGTTATAATGCACTGATTCACAGCGCGTTAAACCCTCCAATCACAATAAATCGCCCCAATTATCGAACAAAATAAGATCTTTCCTCTCTCAGGGGCATTGTTAATACGGTACAAATATAAGCCTTTTATCGTTAAATAACAAATTTCCCGACGCTTTTCTCAAATAATTTCAACAAAGAAAATCGCACCCCAATTACCAGCCACATAGAGATGAAAAAACGATGGATAAATATCGAATGAATCGATATAAATCCACCGCACCACTATCATGAAGCTCAGAACAAGTACCCCTACTTGTGCTTTACTCGCGCAGCAGCCTTATCCCAGTCCACCAACTTCATATACTCCTTCACAAAGTCGGCTCGGCGATTCTGGTAGTCGAGATAATATGCGTGTTCCCAAACATCGATACACATCAACGGGTTGAGATGGTGACGCAACGGATTGTCCGCATCCTTTGTCGGAACAATCGCGAGTTTCCCCTTGTCATCCTCTGCCAGCCAAACCCACCCTGAGCCAAATAGTCCAACTGCCGTTTCGGCGAACTTTTTGTTAAACTCCTCAACAGAGCCAAAGTCGCGAACAATGCGCTCCGAAAGTCCCTTCGGCATCACTTTTTGAACAGGCGTAAGACCATCAAAATAGATGCGATGGTTGAGTGCCTGCGCCGCATTATTAAAGAGTGCGCCATCCGACTTCTTGACAATCTCCTCAAGCCCCATCCCTTCGTACGGAGTGCCCTCAATAAGGCGATTTGTGTTATCAATATAGGTCTTGAAATGTTTTCCGTAGTGATACTCTACGGTCTCTTTACTCATAGTAGGAGCAAGCGCATCGTTAGCATAGGAAAGTGCTGGTAACGAAAATTTTACATAGGTAGCATTCATAGCAATTCTCTCTTTTGGTTTTTTATTGTTTATATAGATAAAGCCATTCAGATATGTTGCAAAAATAAGCCACAACATATACGGCACAAAGAGCCACGCCGCAGCTGGACGACGCCCCATCGTATATATTATGTAGGCGCAGACCGTAACATCGAGTGCGAGTATCACAAGCAAACCAACAAAGGGGCTACGCAATGCGAAAAAACAGACACTCCACAAGAAGTTCAAAATAAGTTGAAACAGCCACAAACGAAGCACGCTCATGTCCCCTTTCGCCAGCATTGTTCCCGCCGACAAGCCAATCAAAATGTAGAGTATTCCCCACGCAATCGGAAAGACGATAGCAGGAGGAGTTGCAGGCGATTTGATAAGGTAGGGATACCACTCTTTGAGCGCATCGCCCTGAAGATACGAGCCGAGCGCCCCCACCGCAAAGGCGAGCAAAATAGGGATAAAATATGCTAAAAATTTTTTCATCTTCACAACGATTTACAGAACAATCATTGCAAAAGACAAGCCACAGAGCCGCAATGCGGATATTTTTTTGAGGTGTTAAAAGAGCGTGTAGATAAGATACCACGCAACGAACCGCGCAAATTTTCCGATAAGCATAAATATCGCCGACGGAACAAACTTTACGCGGAAGAAACCGAGAGCAATCGCCAGCACATCGCCAATAAACGGAACCCACGACAAGAGCGCAACCCACGCCCCATATTTGTCGATTTTCACCTTATGCTTTTGTATCGTTTCGGGCTTTGCGCCAAATCGCTCAATCCACTCCCATTTTCCCAATCGACCTATACCATAGGAGGTTAAGCCGCCGAGGAAGTTGCCCACTGTCGCCACACCGATAACAATCCATGGCGTACCACCCGCCGCCAACATACCTATAAGCAGCACATCGGCACTGAATGGCACCACCGTAGATGCCAAAAACGACCCAATAAAGAGTCCGAAATAGCCAAGTTCGAGCAACCAATCCATAGCAGTCGCAAATTTAATATTAAAAAGTCAGAACTAAAAATCGCAAATGGAAAACTCGGTCAATTTTCGTGCAGCAAAAATAGCAACACGACACCAAAAAGCTCACGCCAAATATAAACAGCGTATGCGACGCGCGCGACGAGTCCACAACAAATACGCGCCAAAACAAACGCCGCAATGTTCTATTTCACGCATTCGGTTTTAGCGCATAAATATTTTTATTTTTGGATAAGCGTTGATTTTCAACTTCTTACAGGGGGGGGTAAAATAGGCTGCTGTTTTTTATGTTCAAAAAGTTTGGTCGTTGCACCAAAATTGTATAACTTTGCGTTCGGTTTGTTCGTTTACTCCATTGATTTTCATCGAGAAACGATAATTAAGAACTTACGATTTACACAATATTAACACTAAAAAAATTAAACGCAAAATGAAAAACATTTTCAGAACACTTGCGATTGTGGCGTTGGGATTCTTCGCTACATCGTGCGTCTCGGCTGATGTCGATGATGTTCAGGTTGCAAGTGGCGAGGGCGTTGTAAACTTTACTGTTTCTACTCCTGGAGCTACTTCGCGTGCTATTGCTGACGGTAAGTCGGCTACGCAGCTCACTTGTGGTGTTTACGATGCGCAGTGGAACTACCTCACTAAGGTTGATGGTCAGTTCGATGGTTCGTCGCTTACCACTACTGTTTCGATTCGCCTTGTAAACAAGAAGGTTTACAACTTCGTTTTCTGGGCGCAGGATCCTAATGCAGATTGCTACACGCTCACACTTGAGGGCGAGCCAAATGTGGCAGTAACCTACAATGGTGTTGCTAACGACGAGAGCCGTGATGCATTCTTCGGTCAGTTGACAAACCTTCAGGTTGATGGCACAATGAACGAGAAAGTTGAGCTGACTCGTCCATTTGCACAGGTTAACTTTGGTACTCTCGACACCCAGTTGGCAAAGACTGCAGGTTTCGATATCACAGTTGCCGAGGCTAAGACTACATTTACTACTCGTGCTTACAATACTCTCTACTTGGGTAACAACCAGCACGGTGCAGTTGGTGGCGCACAGGATGTTCAGGTAACATTCAGCGATGCAGCTCTTCCAAACGAGGATCTCTACTTGTTGAACGACACTGCTCACACAACCCCTTACGATTGGTTGGCAATGAACTATATCTTGGTTCCTGCAAATGAGGGTACACTTTCGGAGTGTACTTTGGTAGTTAAGGACAACGAGGGACAGAGCGTAGAGATTAAGTATCCAAACGCCCCAGTAAAGCGTAACTGGCGTACAAATCTCGTTGGTAATCTCTTGACCGATCAGGTTGTTATCGAGGTTGAGATTCTCCCTATTCCAGAGGGCGACTTGACTAACGCAAGTGGCTACTATGTTCAGAATGGTGTTTACCACATTCAAAACGCTACAGGTTTGGCTTGGTTGGCTGAGCAGGTAAATGGTGGTAACAGCTTTAGCGGAGTAAAGATTGTTTTGGATGACGATATCGATCTCTCGGCTACTCGTGCAACAACTTACACCGAGTGGACTCCAATTGGAACTTTTGAACACGCATTTTCTGGTTCGTTCGATGGATCGGGTTACACTGTAAGAAACTTCCAAGTTACAGCTTTGGAGGGACACGCAGGTCTCTTTGGTTATATCACCCTTGGTGGCCCTATCCAGAATCTTACTGTAGAGAATGTTAAGATTGTTGCAAATCATTATGCTGGTGGTATTGTTGGTCGTGGTTATGTTGATATTGAGAACTGCCATGTAAACAATGTTGATATTACACTCTCGGTTAAGAACAATGATTGGAGCGACAAGGCTGGTGGTGTTATCGGTCAGATTCTTGAGGGCTCTTCGATTGTTAAGAATTGTACTGCAAAGAATGTAAGCATCAATGGTTATCGAGATTTGGGTGGTATCGCAGGTATGGCTCACGACAATAACACTGTAACAGGCTGCTCGGTTGAGAATATCACTATCGTTCAGGATTTGTCGGTTAACTACGAGACTGCTACCCCTACTACTTTGGGTGGTGTTGTAGGTCGTCAGGGTTCAAATGTAACATACGAGAATAACACCGAGACAAATGTGAATATCGGTATTGCCGCTAACAATGTAGATGAATTAAACGCAGCTTTGGCAGCAAATAACAATGCTACGGTAATTCTCTCAGAAGGTACTTATGCAGTAGGTAACGGTCTTGGAAATGGCAATGCAGGCGAGCTTACTATCGCAGGTGCAGGTATCGACAAGACTACAATCGATGCCCCTGCAAATCAGCATGGTAACAACCAACTTCCAGGCCTATATGGCAATAATAAGGATTTGGTATTCAAGAATTTGACATTTGTTACTACCAACAATGGTTATGAGGGCGGTATCGGCCACGCGAAGTCTGTAACCTTCATCAACTGTAAGATTGTAGGTCAGTTCTATTGCCACAGCAATGCTCCTCACACCTTTATCGACTGTACAATCGATCCGCTTACCGGATATCTTTACACTTACGCTTCGAACTGCGACTTTGAGGGTTGTACCTTCACTGCATCGGAGGGTAAGGCTTTGCAGGTATACGCAGAGGCTCCTGGAACATTCAATGTAAACATCAAGAACTGCGAGTTTACTGCAGCAAAGGTTGCTCAGACTTGGGACAAGAAGCCTGTTACTGCAATTGACATCAACTCTGCAAACGGTGCAAAGATGATTGTGAACATTGAGAACTGTGAGGCTACAGGCTTCGGTGTTGGCGAGTTCAGCGGCAACGGTTTGTGGAATATCAAGAGTGGCGCTCTCAATGGCAATTTGGCAACTGTGACCGTTGATGGTAAGACCATGACTATGGTAGGCTATACGAAAATTGGCGAAGGTCTTTTTAAGAGCGATAACAAGTATGGTGTGCTTAATGCAGAGGGCCTTGCTCTTCTCAATTCGATGATGGTTGATAAGTCGGCTGGTAAGAATGTTGCCGTTGAAATCTTGAAGGATATAGACTTTACAGGCAAGACTTGGACGCCAGTAGATTCGCATGTTGATTTCGGAATGGCAGTTAATGAGTTTAATGGTAATGGCTATACAATATCGAATCTCACAATCAATGGACAAGCAATGTTTAAGCGTTTTTCAAATGCGCACGATGTTGTAGTTAAGAACATTACTTTCGACAATGCATCGGTCAATCATAATAGCATCAACACGGCAATTATCGTAGGCCATACTTACAACAATCTCCTTTTGGATAATGTTGATGTGAAGAACTCAACAATTGTTGGTGGCTACAAAGTTGCTCCACTGGTTGGCACTGTTTACAACGAGCACTCTTCTACAATCACAGCAACTCTCAAGAATTGCGATGTGACTGATACAACCGTAAAGGCGTTGTCGTACGATTTTTGCACAACAGGTATGGTTGCATTTGTATATGCAGATAACAATGATAAGATCGAATTTGAGAACTGCACTGTAAGCAATGTTAAATTGTATGGTCCTACAGGATATTCTGCACACGCTGCTATCTACACAACTGGTTCTGAGACTTTGTTCAACGAGGCAGAGGGTGTAACAGTTACAAATGTTACTTTCGAGAATATCTAATCATCTGTTGAATTAGATTATTCTGCAAAATAATCGCAAAACTGCGCCCCTCATTACGAGGTGCGCAGTTTTTGTGAAAAATGCGAAAGATAGCGTTAGGGGTGTTAGAGGATTTAGAGAGGTTAAAGAGTTTTTCCCTAAATCCCCTATTCTCCCTAACAGCCCATAAACAATACTCTTATATATTATATACACGCACGACACTAAACCTTACAATTCTAGCAAATTTTTACTCATTAATTTTTTATTCTGAATTTTTGTTGTATCTTTGCACCGCTAAATAGCACAAAACATTTAATAATTAAACAATTATGAACAATTACGAAACCGTTTTCATTGTCACTCCAGTGCTTTCTGAGGCTCAGGTAGCAGAGGTTGCTGACAAATTCCAGGGGCTTATTACCGAGAACGGCGGTCAGATTGTGAATGTTGAGAACTGGGGCTTGAAGAAGCTTGCGTACTCGATTCAGAAGAAGACAACCGGTTTCTATTTCTTGGTAGAGTTCACCGGCGAGGGCTCGTTGATTAACACCCTCGAAACACAGTATCGTCGCGATGAGCGAATCATTCGTTTCTTAACTTTCAAGCAGGACAAGTACGCAGTAGAGTACTCTGAGAAGCGTCGTGCCAAGCTTGCTAACAAAAACAAGGAGGAGTAAACTATGGCAGAGATGAATCAGGGTGGCGAATTGCGCTTCCTCAATCCGGTATCGGTTGATGTTAAGAAGAAGAAGTATTGCCGTTTCAAGAAACTCGGCATTAAGTATGTAGATTACAAGGATGGCGAATTTTTGAAGAAGTTCCTCAACGAGCAGGGTAAGATTCTCCCTCGTCGTTTGACCGGTACTTCGCAGAAGTTCCAGAAGAAGGTGGCTCAGGCTGTTAAGCGCGCTCGTCACCTCGCAATTTTGCCATTCGTAACCGATTGCATGAAATAATAAGGAGGAGAAGCACTATGGAGATTATTTTGATTAAGGATGTAGAGAACCTCGGATACGCTAACGACATCGTTGTTGTTAAGCCGGGTTATGCGAACAACTACCTCATTCCACAGGGTTTCGCAAAGGCTGCTACCGCTTCTGCAAAGAAGGTATTGGCAGAGAACCTCAAGCAGCGTGCTCACAAGGATGCTAAGATTTTGGCTGACGCTCAGGCACTCGCTGAGAAGATCGCAAACCTCCCACTCTCGTTTGCTGTTAAGGCAGAGGAGGGACGCATCTTCGGTACAATCACTTCGGCTGACATCGCTGCTGCTCTCGCAGAGAAGGGCGTAGAGGTTGAGAAGAAGAACATTACCGTAGAGGCAATCAACACCGTAGGTGAGTACAAGGCAACCGTTAAGCTCCACCGCGAGGTTAAGGGCGAGATCACTCTCTCGGTTGTTGCAGAGGAGTAATCTAATACTTCGAATAACAAAAAAATTGGGAGTGTCTAAAAAACTTGTTAGACACTCCCAATTTTGTCAGAAGTTGTATAACAAGAGGGATTTCAAGGCTTGCGAAGCCCGAAAAAGCGGAGTTTACTCGGCGTAAATGAGCGTTTTGAGGGCAAGCATAACGCAGAAATCACCTTGTTAGACAGCTTCTATTTTTGTAGAAAGTTGTACAACATAAAGATATATCAAAATTAAACATCAAGAGAAGACCTTTGATGAAACGGAATTAAAAGATTCCATTATTCCTCTAAAACCTGCGCATTGAGTGCAGGTACGCCCCATAATCTGCGAAAGTTGTAATTATTCTCAGACTTTCGCCAGAGATCAACTACTTCCCCAAAACACCACATTCAATTTTGGTATACAACAGCCAAATCCCAACACGGAGATTTGGTAATCTTTTTTACACAACTCTTGAGGAGTCAATACGAACATACTGGCGCAGCCAAGCCTTATATCGATGTCAAATACTCCGAATAGAGACAAATAGACAAGAAATAACCGAAGCCTTCATTCACTGCGAATGGGGGCTTTTTTTTAGTTTATGAAATAGATTAAATGAAAATGCTATGGCAACAGTAAAAGTAAAATTGCGCCCATCATCAGTGGAGGGCAAAGCAGGTGTTATCTACTACCAAATCACCCACAATCGTAAAACTCAACAGATTACAACAAGGCTCCGTGTATGCCCATCAGACTGGGATGCTGACGAAGAAAAGTTAGTGTTGTCTGCACAAAATCGCTCGATGATTCAGAACCGCATAGATAGCGATGTGGCGTTGCTACGAAGGGTTATTTTAGACCTCGATAGCTGTGGTGTGGACTACTCTGTAAGTGATATTATCAATCGCTACAAATCGCCCCAGAGCCATATTCTCGTACTTGATTATATGCGTTCGCAAGTAGAACAGCTACGGGCGACAAACCGCCTTGGAACAGCCAAAAACTACGAGAAGACAATGTGCAGTTTTGGCGAGTTTTTGGGCGATGTTCGCCTTCCGCTGTCAGCTCTAACCGAACAAGTGATTACAGATTATAATGCATTCCTTGTTCAGCGAGGTTTAGTGCGTAATTCCGTGTCGTTTTATATGAGGGTTTTGAGGGCGGTCTACAACAAGGCTGTAAGGCAAAAACTTATCGAGCAACAGCACCCATTCACAGAGGTCTATACAGGCATTGACCGCACACGCAAGCGCGCTGTCTCTGAATCGATTATCGCACAACTACACCGTTTGGAGTTGGAGGCGGGAACACCTCTCGCCATATGCCGTGATATGTTTATTTTCAGCTATTGCACTCGCGGAATGGCATTCGTGGATATTGCTTACCTCAAAAAGTCAAACTTACAAAATGGAATGATTTGTTATGCTCGCCGCAAGACGGGACAACTATTGAGCGTGCGTATTGAACCGAGTATCCAACGAATAATTGACCGATATGCCAACTCTGATTCGCCTTATGTATTCCCGATTTTGAGCTCACTTGACGCAAATGAAACGTATGAGCAATATCAGGTTGCCTTAAACACTCATAATCGCTTACTCGGCAGATTATCAGAGATGTTGGGGTGTGGCTGTAAACTGACCTCATATACATCACGCCACAGTTGGGCAACTGCTGCAAGAAATCATAATGTTCCCATCTCAGTCATCAGCCAAGGTATGGGACACACCTCGGAACAAACCACGCAGATTTATCTAACAATGTTAGAGAACTCGGTGATAGACGATGCAAATAAGGGGATAATTGGAGGTTTAGAATGAGAGTTCCACGAAAGAACAATATCATTTGCTTAAATCACTATATGCCAATTATTTATAGATAAGAATATATGTTGATTTTGGAACAATATTATCGTTTTCTTTTTTGAGTAATTACAACTGTTAATATTA
>SUZQ01000062.1 GCA_015059875.1 Rikenellaceae bacterium
TCGAAACCTGTAAGGTCTGCCTTGGTCTCCTCCTCGAAAAGGAGCTCATACGATGGGTTGTAGATTACCTCGGTAGTGTCGGTAATACCATACTTCAATAAATCTTCTTTCTTGAAAGCCATAGTTTTTAATTATTAATTGTTTAACATCATCTCTCTGTTTCAAAATCTCCGCCATTTTGGGAGATGGTGAGGGGTAATTTTCTGCCTATTTTGCAATCAATTTCGCAAAAGCCCCTTTTTCACCGCTGCAAAGATACGACTTTATTTTTAATTGTGAAAAAATTAACACTAAATTTTTTAACTTTTTTTGTTGTGGATATAAGTTGTTACTTATATGGGGAGTTTTTGGAGGGGGGGGGTAACGAGATTAATGGGATTAATGGGACTAATAAGACTAATGGGACAAATGGGATTTTATAAAAGTTGATTTGTATAGGGGAACTCATTGGACCCATTAGTCTTATTGAACTTATCAGCCTCTCTGTACTAACTAAAAAAGCGTGAGGCTCGTACCGTAATGCACAAGCCTCACAAAGTTAGCAGATTCCGTAAGCCGAGTTCTGTTTTAGTTCATCATTTATCTAGGGCGACAATCACTTGCCGCTTCAAGCGGTTTACCCCTCGGCATCGGGCGAGCAACCCTTAATTGCCGATATACATAACCTTGCAACCCGTGAGGCGTACTGCCGAGCGACATTGCTGCCCTCGCGGTGGGCTCTTACCCCGCCTTTTCACCCTTACCCCGACGCCTCAAAAGAGGCCTACTGCCTGGGCGGTTATTCTCTGTTACGCTACTATACCCTCTCGAACATCAAGCCGTTAACTTGCACGGTGCTCTGTGTTGCTCGGACTTTCCTCCCCCTCTTGCGAGGCAGCGATGAACCGAATCTGCGCTGCAAAGATAGAGGTAAATGTCGAGATTGCAAAATTAGTTTTTTATCCTTCCGCCTCTACTCTCGCGTATGCCACAAGATTGAAGCCTCGGAATCCCACTCTGGAAGCGGTTTTGGCTCGAAGTCGGAGTAGCCGAGCGCAATAACGCACTCCACTTTACACTCCGCAGGGATATCGAGGAACGAGCGCAGATACTCCTCTGCTTGTGCGCCATCAGGCTCATTTTGCAGACGAGGGCGACCTCCTACATGTACCCAGCACGATGCGAGTCCGTGATTGACAATCGAGAGTTGAAGCATTGTCGCCGAGATAGCGCAGTTCTCGCGCCAAAGGTCGGTCTTGGTGGTATCGCCCATAACCACAATTGCAGCCGCAGCTCCCGTCATAAAGCCTGAGCCATAATCGCGCATCTCTGCGATTTTGTCGATGGTTTCGCGATCATCCACAATCATAAATCGTGTTGTGTGCATATTGCGCGACGAAGGTGCAGTAAGCGCATCGCGCACAATGTCGAGCAGCACCTCGCGCGAAGGTACTGTTGGCGAAAATTTGCGCACACTGCGGCGTTTGTTTATTACCTCTCTGAAATCCATAATCTTGTATTTTTATATTTTATAGTTAATATCCTATTTGCAATGCAAAAGTAGTGAAAAAGTTTCTATCTTTGTAAATAAAAAACTCTTTTTATGAGAATTATACTCTCCCTTATATCGCTTTTGGTAGCGACAGTTGCCTTTGGCAACGAAAGATCGAACGAAGAGCTTATCCGACGCACTGCCGAGGTGGCTCGCCAGCGCAAGATTCCTCTTATTCAGGTTGCCTACCACACCCCCGAACGACACCTCTTTTTCGAGTCATCGCAGGTAGATGAAATCAAGGCAAACCCTGAGGCGCAGACCATCTTTCAAGCCGCTTCTATCAGCAAGGTGGTATTTTCGTATATCGTTCTGCGATTGGTGGATAGAGGTATAATCGATTTGGACAGACCACTCTACAAATATATGGGCAGAAAGCCCGAAGCGCGCTTCTGCAACGCCTTTGAGAGTCGAGCCGAAAATAGAGAGAACATCCGCCGTGCAAAGATGCTTACGGCACGCATCGTACTCAACCATCGCACAGGGCTGCCGAATTGGGCAAAAGGCACGGGCCCACGCAGCCAGCGACCTCTGATTTTCAAGTGCGAGCCAGGCGAGAAGTATACCTATTCGGGTGAGGGTATTTGGTACTTGCAGCGTACTATTGAGCATATCACAGGCAAGACCTTGGAGCAACTCGCTCGCGAGGAGGTATTCGAGCCATTCGGTATGGATAACACGAGCTATCGTTGGTTGCCACAATACAACAAAATGGCGGCATACGGCTACGACAAAAATGGCGTGCGTCGTGGTCGCGGAAGTACAAAGGTTGCGGGCAATGCAGCCTACTCGATGCGTACGAATGTGAGGGATTTTTCGCTCTTTCTGAATGCGCTGATGGAGGGCAAGGGTCTGACACCCGAAAGCTTCAAGATGATGACATCGTCGCTAATGCCAGCACCCGACGAGGATACCTGCTTCGGCTTGGGAATACGCGTAACTAAAAACCCCGACAGCCCCCGCGACGAGGTGTGGCATCACGGCGGAGCAAACCCCAATTTCCGTTGTCGATTTATGCTCTTTCCCAAGCGCAAGAGCTATCTTATATTCTTCACCAACAGCGTTCACGGAGCAGGAAAAACGCGCAGGATGATGCTCGATATCTTCTATCCCGACTACCAAGGGGTATTCTTTTAGGTCTGTAGCAGCGTTTATCGCCTCTTTACAATCTTGCCCTTTACGGTCCAAATGCCGTTTTTACCCCTTTCGACACCGCCAACCGACATTACTGCAATAACGGTTTTGTCGTCGATTTGAGCTATTGAGTTCCACAAAGCGCGACCATCCTCTCCGAGATTCGGCAGAGGTGTGGAGCGATTGCGAAAGTTGCGAGCGTTTCTATCCCCCACATAGACCTGCATATTGGCAAACTTATGCCCTTTGCCCTTGCGCCCTTCGGTTGATTGCACCGAGAGCAGAGTGTGCTTTTCGCCCAAACGAATAAGGTAGGGAGCTCCGACATAAACATCATCCTCGGGAGCGCACTTTGGCGATATTGCCTCCTCGCGCCGCGTGTCATTTCCCGACACAAAACCATCTCGCCAATCTGCTGAAGTGCGAACAATTACGGGTTTGAATCGACCTCTAATACCATTGTCCTCTATCGCCAGGGCAATCTCTTTTGAGTGCGGCAGATAGATAGGTACGGGCATTCCGTCACGCTTGCCCGCACGGAACGACACCTTCTCGGCTCTGCTCCAAGTTTTTCCCTCGTCGAAAGAGCGCATAAGCGAAATCTCCTGCTCGGAACTTGAGGTGTATGGAGCTTCATTTGCGAAGTAGATATGCAGCTCTCCAGAAGGGAGTTGCAGTGCCGCAGGCTCCCAACAGCCGTCACGAAATTCGGGATGTGCGATGTAGAGGTCGTGCCCCTTGCTCCAACTCGTTCCTCCATCTTCGGAGGTGGCATACATAATCTTGAAAGGTAATCCTGTGTTTTGGCGTGGGCGAGCATTCCACATAAAGAGCAATTTTCCGCTTTGCAACTGCAACAATTCGCTATTGGTGTAGTTGTAGCCCTCGCCACGAGCAACCTCTATTGCACCGCCCCAACTCTCGCACTTGTCATTGCTAAAACAAATCCATACCGAGCGACCAGCACCATAGACCAAGGCATGGCGATTATCGACCTTTTTAATGCGGGCATAGCCTCCACGAGTGATAAAATGAGAGGACTCCTCGCTCCATTTGATTGTGAGGTTGGAAGTACCACAACCCATCAACAGAGCCGCTACACAAAAGAGTATTGTTAACCTAATACTGCGCATAGAAAAAACTATTTTTGGCAAATTTAACAAAAAATTACTACATTTGTGCAGATATATATAATATGTATGGAGTTATGAAGGAGGCAGACCACAAATTTACAATCGCACTGATATACGATTTTGACGGAACTCTCGCTGCGGGAAATATGCAGGAGTATGACTTTATTCCCGCCGTTGGCAAGAGCAACTTCGAGTTCTGGGATGAGTCGAATCGTCTTGCCGAGGAGCAGGATGCCGATCAGGTTCTCACCTATATGGCTCTGATGATTCGTGAGGCGCAAGCCAAAGGGTTATCGCTTCGTCGCGAGGCGTTTCAGGAGTCGGGCAAGAGAGTTGAGCTATACCCAGGTGTCTTGGAGTGGTTTGACCGCATCAACGCCTATGGTGAGGAGCAGGGAGTGCGAGTTCTTCACTACATCAACTCATCGGGTTTGAAGGAGATTATCGAGGGTACGGCTATCGCCGATAAGTTCCGCAAGATATACGCCTGTTCGTTCCTATACAATGTCGATGGCATCGCCTATTGGCCGGGTGTGGCGGTGAACTACACCAACAAGACGCAGTTTATCTTCAAGATTAACAAGGGTGTGGAGTCGGTCTACGATACCAAGCAGGTAAATAAATTTATGGAGGAGAAGCAACGCCCTGTACCATTCTCACGAATGATTTATGTGGGCGACGGAACAACCGATATCCCATGTATGAAGTTGGTCAAGAACTTTGGAGGACACTCCATCGCTGTCTACAACCCGAAGGATGAATCGAAGCGCGGAGAGATGAACACCCTTATCCGCGATAACCGCGTAAACCATGTCTGCCCAGCCGACTACAGCGAAGGAACAGAGATGGATATGGTCGTCAAGGCGATTATCGACAAGTGCGTTGCCGACCACAAATTGGCTCTGCTCGAAGCGGAGAGTTAAAAAACGGAAAACGGAAAGCGGAAAACGGAAAACGGAAAGCGGAAAGCGGAAAGCGGAACCGACGCACGAAGCAAGAGCAGAGGATGCTCGCACACTATGCCTTGCAAGAAGGAGGAAAAGCCTGCGCAGCAGGATTAAAACGGAAAACTAAAAATAATCATCAATTTTGCCAATGGCTAATGGCCAATGGCTAAAGCCAAAAAATCATGAAAAATCTCAGATTTTTTATTGCGTTGTTCGTTGCACTCTTTGCGATGCAAGGGGCAATGGCACAAAAAAAGACAAAGTCGGTGGTAGAGACCGACTCAACAACAATTATTACAACCGTGCGTGTAGTGCCGAAATTCACTCCAAAGCACGATTTGCGCGTTGGCGTCGGTACATTGAGCGTTTCTACATCCCTATTTCTCGATGGCGGTTGGGGTGTTAAAGATTACTATTACCCCGACTTTCGTAACGATATGGCAAATTGCGACACCTATCGCACACCTCGCTTCTTTGTGGGCAACTACTCGTTGAGTTACACCTATCAGGATCGTCGCTGGTTGCAGTATGGCGGTACTGTCGTGTTTGGAGCTTCGACCTGCTGGCGTAAGGATGCTGCTACGGGGCAGAAGATTGAGAACTTGAGCTACTACTCCCTCTCAATTTTGCCTACCGTGCGCTTTAATTGGTTCTATCGCGAAAAGGTTCAGCTCTACTCCTCGATTGCACTCGGCTTGATTACCGACTTCGACGAGGCCTATATCTGGGGCGATGTTGCACTTATTGGCTGTTCGTTTGGGCGCAAGCTCTTTGGCTTTGTCGAACTCGGAGGGGGTATGGCAGGCTCGGCGCGTATTGGACTTGGTTATCGTTTTAATGCAGAGAAAAAATAGGAGGGCAGAGATATGAAAAGGTATATTTCGATTTTGGTTGTTGCCCTCGTGGCACTCTTTACGGCGACTTCGTGCCAACTCGACAGTGGCACTACCCCACGACCAAACAAGGCAAATCAGCTCTTGTGGAACAGAGTTAGCGAAGCACTGACAGGTCAGCAGGAGCATCTGCAAATGGTTGTGTGGCTGAATGACTATATTTGCGGTGCGGAGTGGAGCGATATCTACCAACCGCTGATTATGGAGGAGCAAGAGGGCGTCTATATTTTGAACCATTCCGTTCCTGCCGACTACATAACCTACCGCATCAACACCAACGGCAAACGACTCGACGAGGGTGGCGAGTGGATTCTCTATGTGAAGTACGGCTCCTACATGGAGTTTGAAAAGGTTGGCGTTGCGAAGGGCTTTGTTGGCGAGAGTGCAAAATTCGCTATTGACTGTGAACTTATCCATCAAACCCTATACTACAACGCTATGCAGTCGGTGGTTGAGTACGGTTTCGACACTACTATTGAGGAGTATGAGATAGTCATCTCCGAGTGCAAGGGTATCTCTGTCGATCAAGACACTACTGCAAGCTACAAGATTGATTTCGAGGTTGTTGAGCCGCTGGCATACCGAAATGCGATGCTTCATTCGGGCGAGATAGATATTCTCTACGCCGACTATATTGAGAATACAACTCGTTCGCTGACGGTGCAAATTGCAAATAAAATTATTACCTTTGCGCCGAAAGAGTAACAAACAGACCTAAAGACCTCAAAAATTGGAGGTGATTGAGGAAATTTTGTGCGTTATGCAGTGGCGGAAAGCGCAGCATACTTTGGCGTATGTGAGCATTTATGACACAAGTAAGGTGCAAAATTTACCAATCAGAACAATTTTAACTATGAAAGAACTTATTTTTGCCACAAATAACACCCACAAATTAGGCGAGGTGCAGGCTCTGCTTGAGGGGGCTTTCACGCTGAAAACCCTGCGCGAGTGCGGTATCACGGAGGATATTCCCGAAACAGCCGAGACACTCGAAGGCAACGCCTTGCAGAAGGCGCGCTATGTCTACGAGCGCACGGGAGCAGACTGCTTTGCCGATGATACGGGTTTGGAGGTCGAGGCTTTGGGCGGAGCTCCAGGAGTTCGCTCGGCGCGCTATGCGGGAGATCAGCACGACTTCGACGCAAACAACGCTCTGTTGTTGAAAAACCTTGAGGGCGAGGAGAATCGCTCAGCGCGTTTTCGCACCGTTATTGCACTGATCCTCGGTGGCAAGGAGTACCTCTTCGACGGCATTGTCGAGGGCTCGATTATCGACCACATGTCGGGAACGGAGGGCTTCGGATATGATCCGATGTTTGTTCCAAAGGGCGATACGCGCACCTTTGCCGAGATGTCGGCGGAGGAGAAGAATGCCATTTCGCACCGTGGTCGCGCAGTGGCAAACCTTGTGGAGTTCTTACAAACGAAAAACTGAAAACGGAAAACGAATAAATAAAAAAGCTAATGGCTAATGGCCAAAGGCTAATGGCTTAAAAACTATGGCAAACTACGAACGCGAGGACAACTACGACCTCGAAAAGATTGAACAACTGAAATATCACTACCGCGAGGTGCTGCGCCTCCTCGGCGAAGACCCAGAGCGCGAGGGATTAATTAAAACCCCTGAGCGCGTAGCAAAGGCGTGGTCGTATCTCACAAAGGGCTACGAGCAGGATGCCGTCGCAATTCTTCAGTCGGCAATGTTCAAGGAGGAGTATAAGCAGATGGTTGTGGTTAAGGATATCGAACTCTTCTCGGTATGCGAGCACCACATGCTCCCATTTGTTGGTAAGGCGCATGTAGCCTACATCCCGAACGGCACTATCACGGGACTATCGAAGATTGCCCGCGTGGTGGAGTGTTTTGCGCGTCGTTTGCAGGTGCAGGAGCGATTGACCGTGCAGATTCGCGACTGCATTCAGCAAGCCCTCAACCCTGTGGGTGTAGCGGTGGTTATCGAAGCTTCGCATATGTGTATGCAGATGCGCGGAGTAGAGAAGCAAGGCTCAAAGACCACAACTTCGGCATTTACGGGAATCTTCCTCTCCGACCCACGCACCCGCGAGGAGTTTATGTCGATTATCTCCTCGAATTTGCAGTAGCAGCAGATAATTCGCAGCAAAAGGGAGTGTCTAACAATTTTTTAGACACTCCCAATTTTGTCAGAAGTTGTACCTCACAAGCCATACTTCGCAGTATGACCGAGGGCTGATTCTATTCGTAGTAGACGATTGTATTTCGCCGTGCGGTCGGAGCGCGAAAGCGAGCCAGTCTTTATCTGTCCAGCATTTACCGCTACGGCAATATCGGCAATTGTGGTATCTTCTGTTTCGCCCGAACGGTGCGAGATAATTGTCTGCATACCTGCACGATGCGCCATCTCCACCGCTTCGAGAGTTTCGGTCAGAGTGCCAATCTGATTCACCTTTATAAGCACCGCATTTCCGCACCTCTCCTCGACACCTCGCTTGATAAACTCCGTATTCGTTACGAAGAGGTCATCGCCCACAAGCGCACACCTCTCGCCCAACTCCGCCGTAAGCAGTCGCCAACCCGACCAATCACTCTCCGCCATGCCATCTTCGATGGAGTCTATCGGGTAGTCGTTCACAAGTTTACGCAGATATGCCACCTGCTCGGCAGGCGAGAACTGCACCCCTCCATTCCCCTCAAACCTCGAATAGTCGTAGATGCCGTTGGTGTAAAACTCCGACGCAGCACAATCGAGGGCAAGAGTCAAATCGCGCGGATAGTTGTAACCCGCAATCGTTATCGCCGAGAGGATTGTTTCGAGCGCATCCTCAATGCCCTTGAAATTTGGAGCAAAACCACCCTCATCGCCCACGGCGGTTGAGAGTCCGCGCTTTTTCAGCACCGAGCGCAGGGCGTGAAAGACCTCGACACCCATCTGCAAACCTTCGGAGAAGGTCGAAGCACCCACAGGGCGAATCATAAACTCCTGAAAGGCAATAGGTGCGTCGGAGTGGCGACCGCCATTTACGATATTCATCATCGGCACGGGCAAAACTCGCGCATTCACACCGCCGATATAGCGGTAGAGGGGCAGGTTGAGTTCCGTTGCGGCCGCCTTTGCTACGGCAAGCGACACGCCGAGTATGGCATTTGCGCCGAGGTGCGATTTTGTCGGTGTGCCATCGAGTGCGCACATCGCCATATCAATCTCCGCCTGCGCCAAGACATTTCTGCCTATAAGGTTGGGGGCTATGGTGTGCTTCACAGCCTCTAACGCCTTTAACACGCCCTTTCCGTTGTAGCGTTCTTTGTCGCCATCACGCAGTTCGAGGGCCTCGTTTGCACCTGTTGATGCGCCACTCGGCACGGCAGCACGCCCCACGGCACCACTGCGTGTCACAACATCTACCTCAACCGTAGGGTTACCACGGGAGTCGAGAATCTCACGAGCAAAAATCTTTGAAATTTCCATAGTCTGTTTTGGTTTTAATTGGTTTTGTAGTGGGAAATTTGCAAAGTTCGCTCCAAAGTGAGGCGATATAGAGGGAATTAGTGGTTATTAGAGGCTGTTAGAGTGTGCCGACACGCTAACAACCCTTAATAACCTTTAACAACCTCTAACCGCCACTATAATTGTCGGCAAAAACAAACCCTCCGCAGAAAAAGACTCTGCGGAGGATAAAAAGCTAGCAGCTTTTTAGTTAAATTAGAGAAATTAGGGAATTTAGTGAGTTCAGCGATGCGCTATTCTCCCTAATCTCATTAAACTCCCTAAATTTCTTATACTTCCTACTGCCAGGTATCGTTTTCGATACCCATGCTTGCGGAGGGGTGTAAAAAAATTAAAAGCCAATGGCCAATGGCCAATGGCTAAAAGCCTAATAAATTTAGAACTCTTTGCCTACAATATGGTCGGCATGCAAACTCCAATACTCGGCTGTCTTATAAGCATCAACAGACTCCATCGGCACATAGATAGTATATGGCTCATCATTCATTTTCTCAAATGAATATTTACCGCCTAAAACAGGAGGAGTAGTCGCCATACAGTTTATCTCTGCAAGTAGAGGGCAATCTCTAAAATTACTTTCTCCTAAGTCGACAATACCTCTACCGATTGTAACACTCTTCAATTTATCGCAAAACGAAAAAGTTGTATAGCCAATCGTAGTTACACTATCAGGTATAACAACACTTGTAAGACACTTATTCATATAGGCAATATATGCAGATATTTTGGTCACGCTCTCAGGGACAACTAAATCGGTAACTGTTCCACCCGCAATAGCACATAATACGCCATCGCAAATCAGCATCGAGCCATCTTCTGATGCGCAATTTCCACTAAACAAGTTTATCTTATTATAGGCTGTTGCAGGCATGCATAGTACCGACTCTCCAATCGAAGTTACATTAGACGGCACTACATACTCTGTCATATCTGCGCTATTGACAATAGCGATTAAACGATTATTCACTATCAAAGAGTTGCCATCCTCCGAAGCAAATTTGCCGTGGAAAGTAGGGTGATACATATACCTGAACGCACCATCGGCTATGCTTTCGACACTCTCTGGAATAGTGACATCTGTTAATGAGGAGAATTCCAAAATACCTGCTCCTATCGATTTTAATTTTGGAGAAAATTGTAATGTTTCTAAACCACAAGTACGGAAGCTGTGATCACCGATGCTTTCGACATTTAAGCCCATGTCAATATGCACAAGTGAGTTATTACTTCTGAATGCTTTGTCCCCAATTGCCGTAACGCTATTTGGCAAAGTAACTGAGGTTAAATTATCAACATTGTTGAAACTATTGTTGAAAGCATAATCTCCCACCTTTGTTACCGGTGCATCAAATTTAATAACGCCTTTTCCATTCTCGTATGTATGTGAGATAATATCAGCACCAAAAGTCTCCTTAACTGACGCTGTGGCAGATGTCATAAGTTTGACTGTCGCACCATCATTCGTAGTGTACCAAATCTCATCCAAAGTCTCGTGTCCATACATATCGGCATACTCCGAAACAACTTGATTGTTGCCGTCAGAAATCACAAGAGCAACCTTTGCGGTTTGCTCACCTGCGAAGAACTCATCGGATAGTCCTTCGCCCGAAATTTTCACAGTAACAACGCCACTCTCTGCATCACCTTCAAACTCTGTTACAGCCAACTTTACGAGCGATACCGCACGAGTCTTTGGATAGTAAGCCTCGCACGAAAGAGCCTTGCTCCAAACTTTCTCCAACTCTACAACTGCATCTTTTGGCGAGATACGGAACGAGAGTTCGCCCCATGACTTGGAACTCATACGCTCAACCAACACTTTGCCATCGTCATACTCCGGAATATACGACACCGACTGAATGCGTGCCAAGAGATCGTCCACCTTATCCTCAACAGCCTTTAAGCGAGCTTCGAGGTCTGCAATTTTTGCATCCAATACTGCAATGACATTGTCAATCTTCGTTGTCAGTGATACTTCGAGTTTTGATACTGCACTCTTAAGGTCGTTCAACTCCTCTTTTGCCGAGTTAAGCTGGTCTAAAGTCGCATAAGTCGCTGCAGCTTCGTTCTTTGCTTTGTTAATCTCGCTATTTACATAGTTCCTCAAATCACTAATCTTCGAGTCGAGTTTCTTATCTGCTTGCTCCAATGCTGCAATCTCATTTTCAGTAGCTTTGTCACTGCTTTTGAGCGTTTCAATCTCATTCTCTAACGCAGCATCAACCTCTTCGAGTTGAATGATAGCAAGATTTACCATCTCAATCTGAGACTCCAGCGTTGGCAGAGTCTGCTCCAATGCATTGAGACGATTATCGAGGGCATCAATCGACTCCTCAATCTTTTGACAGCCCGATAATGCCACTGTCAAAACCATAAAAAATAGAAGAAATTTCTTCATAGTGGTAAAAGTTTTTGCCCACCAACCCCGAATGTGCGGTTAAAATAATAAAGAAAGTGTGGAGCTGACTTCCGTTTATCTGCAAGAAGGCTCTGACAAAACCCGAAACGAATAAACGATACAAGACCCCACACTTGAATAGTATGGGAGTGTGCAAAGAGTATGCACCGCCACATAGCTATACAAGAAATGAGTGCTGTCGTTATCCTCGTTTCGTTGAAAACTGTCAGATTTTCTTGCAAGGATAAAAGCGAAAACACTTTCATCAATATGTAATGCCGAGGGCATAACGCCCTGCGACACTGCAAATTTAGAAAAAGTTTTGCAAATGACAACACTCTTTCGGGGTCTTGTTCGGATAAAATAGAAAAAAGCCAATGGCTAATGGCTAACAGCTAATAGCCCCAAATATTTTTTGGCGGATTACCCAAAATTTATTATCTTTGGTAAAAATTCGGATACTATGGCAATTTTTAAGGTTGAAGGCGGTCGCAGACTGCATGGCGAGATTACTCCACAAGGTGCTAAAAATGAGGCGTTGCAGATTCTTTGCGCCACACTCCTCACGGAGGAGAAGGTGGTGGTGAACAACATTCCGCAAATTCTCGATATTATTCAACTCATCGACCTCTTGCAAGCGATGGGAGTTAAGGTGGAGCGATTGTCGGAGGACTCCTACTCCTTCTGCGCCAAGGATATAAACCTCGACTACCTCGCAAGCGATGACTACCGCAACCGCTGCGCCCGTCTGCGTGGCTCGGTGATGATTGTAGGTCCACTGTTGGCGCGTTTCGGTGTGGGTTACATCCCAAAGCCAGGTGGCGATAAGATTGGTCGCCGCCGACTCGACACCCACTTTATCGGCTTCCAGAAGCTCGGTGCAGAGTTCGATTTCGATGCTGCCGAGGCGTTCTTCACCGTCAAGGCGAAGGAGTTGAAGGGTACATATATGCTGCTCGATGAGGCTTCGGTTACGGGTACGGCAAATATCGTTATGGCAGCCGTACTTGCCAAAGGCAAGACCACAATCTACAACGCTGCCTGCGAGCCATACTTGCAGCAACTCTGCAAGATGCTCAACCGCATGGGTGCAAAGATTACGGGCGTAGGCTCGAACCTCCTCGAAATTGAGGGTGTGGAGTCACTCGGAGGCACTACACACACGATGCTGCCCGATATGATTGAGGTGGGTAGTTTTATCGGCATGGCTGCGATGAATCGCTCGGAGCTGACCATCAAGGGAGTTTCGTTCGAGAATCTCGGAATTATCCCTGCGCAGTTTGCGCGACTCGGCATTGCGATGGAACGCAGAGGCGATGACCTCTATATTCCGCAACAAGACCACTACCGCATCGAGAGCTTTATCGATGGCTCGATTATGACCATTGCCGATGCGCCGTGGCCCGGTCTGACGCCCGATTTATTGTCAATTTTCCTCGTTGTGGCAACGCAGGCGAAGGGTACGGTGCTGATTCATCAAAAGATGTTCGAGAGCCGCTTGTTCTTCGTGGATAAGTTGATAGATATGGGTGCACAGATTATCCTTTGCGACCCTCACCGCGCAGCCGTAATAGGTCAGGACCACCAGCACCAACTTCGTGCTGCGAAGATGTCATCGCCAGATATTCGTGCAGGAGTGGCGTTGCTGATTGCAGCAATGAGTGCCGAGGGCGTAAGTACAATTCAGAATATCGACCAGATTGACCGAGGTTATCGCGATATCGAAGGTCGCCTGAACGCCATCGGAGCAAATATCATCCGATTGGACGAGTAGAGATTGGTTTCAAGACAAGAAGAGGGAGTGTCTAACAAGTTTTTAGACACTCCCAATTTTGTCAGAAGTTGTATAACAAGAGGGATTTCAAGGCTTGCGAAGCCCGAAAAAGCGGAGTTTACTCGGCGTAAATGAGCATTTTGAGGGC
>SUZQ01000063.1 GCA_015059875.1 Rikenellaceae bacterium
TTACCATAAAAAATAGAGATTAGTAGAAACCGTTTTCTACTAATCTCTAAAATATCGCTGTAATTTACAAATTTATAAGCAATTACATCTTTAGTCAAGCGCCGCTTTTGGCATCATTACCAAAAAAAGACGACTGAAAAGTCGTCTTTTGTGTTGGGCTACCAGGATTCGAACCTGGAATGACAGGACCAGAATCTGTAGTGTTACCATTACACCATAGCCCAATTCCGTTTTGCGAGTGCAAATGTAGGACATTTTTTTGTTATCGCAAAGATTTTTTCAAAAAAAATTTTATTTCGGTGCAAAAAATCTCCCTTCCATCCTATTTTACCCCCTTCTGTGGTTTGTGTAGGGGCGTCAATATTGCCCGAAATGCTTTGATAGTTCAGATAATTTCTGTAATTTTGCGATTGCGCGTGCGTTGCATCCAACTGCAATCAGTAATCGAAAAGATAAAACCATAAATGATAAAACCATGAAATTGAAAAGTATTTTTAGTATTCTATTTTTGAGTATTGCCGCATTGACAATCTCCTGCACCTCTTTGCCGCTTGATGAACACATCGATCACAATGCCGAGTGGAGCGTCGTTATCGAGTCGTTGGAGAACCCTAACGAGCAGGTGACAATCAAAAATTCGGATGCTACGACTGTAGCCGTGCGTGCGGGAAATACGCTACACTACGAGAATATCGGCGGACGAGATATCGACCTTACCATAACCTATGCCAAGTCGGAGAGTTGTAAGGGCGCATTGGAGATTCTCCCCGTTATTACCAACAACGAGAAGGGTTGGATGGTGCGCTCGTTCGATGCACCTACGCTTGCCAACATCAAAGCCGATATCGAGGACGCCTTCCTGGTGCCGCTCGGCACAGGCTTCCGTATTCCAGTGAAGAACTCGTTGGCGTTGTACGACGCGCTCAAGAGAGGCGAGGATCCAGAGAAGCATCTCGGCAAGAAGTATAGATGGAAATGGGATGGCGAGAAGGAGTGTTTCGGTATCTCGGTTGGCTATCCGAGCGAGCACTGCACGATGCAGTGGGGCGCATTGCAGCGCAAGAGTGGCGGCATCTACTTTGCGAGCCACGACAGTCGCTTTTCCTACAAGTATTTGAATATCTCGCTCAACCCTGTGACCAAGGATGTGCAACTCGGCTTCCGCTATATGTTGGAGTGCTTCCCTGGCGAGAGGGTGGAGGTTGCTCCTACGCTCTACAAGCCTTATGAGGGCGAGTGGTACGAGTGTGGCGACACCTACCGAGAGTGGTTTTTGGCGCACCGCACCATCACGGAACGCCCTGAGTGGGTTAAGAACTGCACGGGTTGGTTGTTGGCAATCTTGAAGCAGCAGAACGACGAGGTTATCATCCCTTACGAGGAGATTGGCGGATTGTTGGCTGACGCAGCCGAGGAGCGCGGAATAGATATTCTCGGTCTCTTTGGTCGCGGTATTGGCGGACACGACAGATTCTATCCCGACTATCGTCCCGACCCGAAGATGGGTGGCGAGAAGGCGATTAAGAGGGGTATTGCCGAGGCAAAGGCGAAGGGTAAGCGTGTGGTGTTGTACACCAACGGACAGCTGCTCGATATGGATGGAACACCGCAGTATTGGCCCGACACGGGTCGAGTTATCAGCGTGCGTAAGCGCGATGGCGAGATATGGAAGCAGACCTATCACAAGTACGACAGCGCACCTGCTCGTCATTTCGGTCTTGCGTGTCACAGTTGCGATATTTGGCGCGAGAAGATGCTCAGCTTGGCAAAGGAGGCAAACGACCTCGGAGCGGATGGTATTCTCTACGACCAGCTTGCCGTATTTAAGCCTATCTACTGCTACAACCCCGACCACGGTCACCGTGTGCCGAAGATTGTGTATGAGGCTGACCGACTTGATAATATGGCGTATGTTCAGCGCGAGATGTCGAAGATAAACCCCGAATTTGTGGTTATGACCGAGGGATTGGCGGACTACGAGTTGAACTCCGTAGGAATGTTCCACGGCTACTGTCGAGGTGCTATCGTACCTCCAAAGGCGGAGATGAGGCAGCGTTTCGACGATAAGGGAACGGTGCAATACTTCACGGAGATGTTCCACTATACCTTCCCTGAGAATGTGATGACTATGCGTATGACCTCGCCATCGAATAGCCGTTTCAGTATGAACTACAACCTCTCGTTCGGCTTCCGCAACGAGTTGGAGTTGCGCTACGCGGCTGACCGCGAGTACCTCAAGAGCAAGCGAGTGCCGAAGATTGAGGACTATGTGAATGTGCGTACCGTGTCGTCCATCAAGATTATCCGCGAAATGGAGGAGGCGGGCGATGCTGAGGCTTCTGTTAAGTACTACAAGCAGACGCTTGATTTTCAGCAGAAACATGCCGAGTTGATGAAGCACGGCAAGTACCTCGCAGGTAATGGTGTGAAGTTTACCGCCTCGTCGCAATATGCCATGGCGAATGCGTGGATGACACACGATGGCAGCAAGTTGGGTATTCTGGTTTGGAATATGTCCGACGAGGAGATAAGCTACAATGTCGACTACAAGGGTTACAAAGCGACTGCCGTATGCGCTCCCGACAAGGAGAGAGTCCAACTTGGCGACAAGCTCGGCGCTCAAAGTCTACATCTTGTCATCTTCGAGAAAAAGTAGCGCGTTTTTGATAGAATCAAAAAAATTATACTAACTTTGTGAAGATATATTTACAATCACTATGAAACATTTACAATCACTATGAAACATTCGAGAATTATCCGCGTTGTCGCACTCTCCGTTGTCGCTCTATTGTTGACAACTGCGACTCTTCAGGCAGCCCCTGTAGCACCAGCCAAGAGCGTTGATATCTGCGTCTATGGCGGAACATCGGCTGGCGTTATTGCGGCCTACACCGCAAAGAAACATGGCAAAAGTGTTCTGCTCGTTGAGCCTACAACCCATATCGGAGGTATGTCGTCGGGCGGTCTTGGGCGTACCGATATCGGCAATAAGTATGTGGTTACGGGCTTGGCTCTCGATTTCTATCGTCGCCTTGGCACTCACTACGGTTCGTTGGAGAAGTGGGTGTTCGAGCCAAGTGTTGCCGAGAAGGTGTTCCGCGACTATATCGCCGAGGAGAATATCGAGTTGTGGTGCAACCGTCGCATCGTTGGAGCAAAGACCAAGAATGGAAAGATTCTCACAATAACGCTCGAAGATTCGGTAAATCCTGGCAAGAAGAGCTATGTCGCAGTCGAGGCGAAGATGTTTATTGACGCAACATACGAGGGCGACCTCTTGGCTCGCGCGGGAGTGTCGTACACCGTAGGTCGTGAGGGCAACAAGATGTACAACGAAACCTACAACGGAGTGCAGATGCCTCGCTACCACTACTTCAAACACGATGTAGACCCCTATGTCATTCCAGACAAGAAGAGCAGCGGTCTGCTCTACGGTATCAATAAGGGCAAGCGTGGCGATATCGGCGCAGGCGATAAGAAGGTGCAGGCGTACAACTACCGTATCTGCCTGACCGACAGGAAGGAGAATATGATTCCTATCACAAAACCGGAGAACTACGATCCGTCGAAGTACGAGCTTTTGATTCGTTGGAAGGAGAAACAACCGTGGAGGCGTCTGCGCGATATGTTTATCTGGTCAATGATGCCTAACCGCAAGACCGATATCAACAACTATGGCGCACTCTCAACCGATATGATTGGTGCAAATTGGAGATATCCTGAGGCGAGCTACGAGGAGCGCGCAAAGATTATCAAGGAGCACGAAGATTACACAAAGGGTTTACTCTACTTCGTTGGTCACGACGAGCGCATTCCAGAGTTTATCCGCAATGAGATGCTCAAGTGGGGCTATCCAAAAGATGAGTATGTAAATAACAACCATTGGTCGCCGCAGCTCTATGTTCGCGAGGCGCGTCGTATGGTGAGTGATGTTGTGATGACACAGCACCACTGCCAGGGCAGGGAGGTCGTATCGGACGGTATCGCCTATGCAGCCTATGGTATGGATTCGCACAACTGCGACCGAGTGGTAATCGACGGCTGCGTGCGCAACGAGGGCGATGTACAGATAAAGGTTAAACCCTACCCAATATCCTATCGCTCGATTGTTCCGAAGCGTTCGGAGATTACAAACCTGCTCGTTCCGTTCTGCGTTTCGGCATCGCATATCGCCTTCGGCTCTATTCGTATGGAACCCGTATGTATGGTCTTGGCGCAGGTCTCGGCAACCGCTGCTGCGATGGCTATCGACAAGTATAACGGCATAGTTCAGGATGTGGACTACAAGGCCCTCAATGCCGAGTTGGCGGCCCGTCCGTGGGCGGATAGTCGTAAACCCGACATCTTGATTGACGACGCTGACAAGGCGCGTTACCGCTTGGTGGGCAAGTGGACTTTTGACAAGAGCCGTCGCTGCTATGGTCAGACCCGCTACTACACGGGAGCGCACAACGGTGCTGATAAGTCGGCACTCTTCTACCCTCAACTCAAAGAGGCGGACGACTATAAGGTCTATGTATATTACCCTAATCAGAAATCGCCATCATCCGTAATAAACTTCAATATCAACGATGGCGAGAAGATTCACGCGGTGGAGATTTCGACCAAGTCGCTCTTGTCTGAGGATGTTGCCACTATCAGCAAAAGTTCGGGCGATTGGGTGTATCTCGGAACTTACCACTTCGCAAAGGGCGAGAAGCCTTATATCGAGATAACCAACAAGGGGGCGAACGGAACTATTGTAGCCGATGCGGTGCAGTTGATTCCGACAAAGAGATAAAGGAGAGAAATAATTATCAAACTTAAAACTATATAGTATGGATAGAAAAGAATTCTTAAAGAAGATGGGTTTGCTGATGGCAGGTGCCGTAGCAGTAGATTTAACCGCAAAGGCGAACTCTATTTCGGCTCTTGGCGAGAGCGAGATTCCTGAGATTGCAGCAGCAAAGAGTATCAGTACCAAGATTACTCCGCTGGATGCTAAACTCGACAAACCTATAACCGTAATGGTTATTGGTGCAGGTAGCCGTGGTAACACCTACGCTCGCTATGCCGAGAAGTTCCCTGGCTCGATGAAGGTCGTTGGTGTTGCCGACTTGAACCCTAACCGTCGTCGCGCAATGGCAAAGAAGCACAACATTCCGAAGGAGAATCAGTTTGCGCACTTCAACGATGCTCTCTCGCGTCCGCAGTTGGCAGATGCAGTTATCATCTCTACTCCTGACAACCTCCACTACGAGCCATGTATGAAGGCCCTCGAACTCGGCTACAATGTATTGCTCGAAAAACCTGTTGCACCAACCGAGAAGGAGTGCCGTGCAATTTTGAAGCAGGCCCACAAGTGCAACCGTATCGTTGCCGTTTGCCATGTATTGCGCTATGCGCCATACTTCGTAGCATTGAAGGAGGTACTCGATTCGGGTGCTATTGGCGATATCGTAAGCATTCAGCACATGGAGCCTATCCAGTATGCTCACATGGCTCACTCGTATGTTCGCGGTAACTGGCCTTTATCGACCAAGACAACCCCTATCATCTTGGCAAAGTCGTGCCACGACCTCGATATTTTGCGTTGGTTGATTGGTAAGCCATGCGAGACTATCGCTGCTGAAGGCTCGTTGCACCTCTTCCGTCCTGAGAATGCACCAAAGGGCGCACCAGAGCGTTGTACCGACGGCTGTCCACACGAGGCAGAGTGTCCATACTCGGCAATTGATATCTACGAGCGCAGAAAACGACATCTGCATGTATTCGACCTTCCACGCCGCGATCCGGCTCTTATCCATGAGAAACTCAAAACCACAAACTATGGCCGCTGCGTATTCCGTTGCAACAACGACCAGTGCGACCACTATGTGGCAATTATGAAGTTCCAGGGCGATATCACCGCATCGTTTACGATGGATGCCTTCACTCCTTGGGGTGGCCGTCGTACCCGCATCATGGGAACAAAGGGCTTTATCGAGGGTGATATGAAGACCTTCACATTCTACGACTTCCGTTCGGGACACAAGAGTGTATGGAATCAGAAGGTTTCGGAGATTGCCGAATACAAGGGCTCGGGCCACGGAGGTGGCGACCACGCTCTCGTGCGCGACTTCGTGCGTGCGGTATCTGCAAATGACGAGAAGTTGCTCTCCAGCACGATTGATGTATCTATCGAGAGTCATGTAATGGGCTTTATGGCAGAGAAGAGTCGTAAGTCGATGAAGAAGGTTAAGATTTAATCCATGTAGTCAACGGTGAAACGATTATCTCTACTTGTTGCTCTAATAGTATTGCATGTTAGTTTGTTTGCGCAGCCTCAGAATGTTCACCATTTTGAGGCTCGTCAAACAGCGGCTTGGTTTCGTGAGGGCTTGAGCTACCAACTTATGCCCCGTTCGTTCTCCGAGGAGGGTACTTTGAAGGGTGCAGAGAAACATCTTGAGAGACTCAAAGATTTGGGTGTTACGGTGATCTATCTCACGCCCGTAAATGTGGCAGATACCGATATGGATCAAACGAAATGGAGCCCACGCCAGCACAAGTCGGGCTTTAACGATCCGCGCAACCCCTATCGTGCAGGCAACTATTTTGAGGTAGATTCCGAATATGGTACGGACGAAGACCTTAAAGAGTTTGTAAACAAGGCTCATGCTCTTGGCATGAAAGTCTTTCTCGATCTCGTATTTGGTCATTGTGGTCCCTCTGCCGATATTGTAAAGATTCATCCTGAGTTCTTTAAGTACGACCAATCGGGTAAGATGGAACTTACGAAGTGGAACTTTCCGAAATTCGATACCGATTATAGTGGTACTCGTGCATATTTCAAGAGCATCATGAGCTACTACCTCGCGAATTACGATGTTGATGGTTTTCGCTGCGATGTTGCCAGCCTTGTGCCTATCTCATTCTGGGAGGAGTCGCGCGCCGAACTTGAGCGCATCAAACCCGACTTGGTTATGGTGGCAGAGTCGAGCCGTCCGTATAATCTTCGCTACGCTTTCGATGCCAACTATAACTGGAATGTCATTCTGAGAGCCTTGCGACCTATTCTGTTCAAAGATCCAAAGATGGCGGATAAGGGAGGTGTCGCCTATGTGCGCTCGCGACACGAGTGGAATAGAGATTTGTGCCCAAAAGGTGCGCTGATGTGGAATATGACGGAGAATCACGATTGGGCTACAGATGAGTTTGAAAATAGACAAGAAAAGGTATTAGGAAACAAATGTTGCGAATTGTCGCTCGCTTTTTGCTTTGCTATTGATGGAGTGCCTATGATTTTTAATGGTCAGGAGATTGCACACGATAAGCGCGTGTCGTTGTTCGGTCATAAAGATTGTTGGATTGATTGGAACACCGACGGAAAGAGGGCGGTGGCACTTGACAGAACAGCCAAGATAAAGGCTTGGGCAAAGATGCGTAGAGAGCAGAAGGCTCTTGGCTATGGCGTAACAGAGTGGATTGATAACGACCATCCAGCTGAAGTGTTGTCGTTCAGAAGAAGATTTGAAGGTTGCTCGGATGTTTTGTTTGTGGGTAATTTCTCCGATAAAGAGATAAAGGTGAAACTTGCTGACGGAACAAAATACACACTTGCACCGTGGGGCTACATATTCGAGCCGCAGAATAGAAAATAGAACTAAAAACAAAATAGTATGAAAAATATCAAATTTCGTCTTATTGTGATGAACTTCCTGCAGTACGCAGTGTGGGGTTCGTGGCTTATTTCGTTGGGAGCCTACTTGGGCGGAACTCTCAAGTTTTCGGGCGGAGAGATTGGAAGTTTCTTTGCGACTATGGGTATAGCTTCGCTCTTTATGCCTGCAATTATGGGCGTGGTAGCTGACCGTTGGGTTCCTGCTCAGCGACTTTTGGGTATTTCGCACCTATTGGCAGCCGCCTTTATGGTGGCGGCATCTATGCAGGATAGCTACCAAACCCTATATCCGTTAGTGCTGTGCAGCGTAATGTTCTATATGCCGACTATCGCTTTGAGCAATACGGTTGCGTATAATGCACTCAACAAGGCAAATCTCGACACTGTGAAGGCTTTTCCGCCAATTCGCGTTTGGGGTACTGTAGGTTTTATTTGCGCAATGTGGGCTGTGGATTTGTTGGGCTTTGGACTCTCGTCTGCGCAGATGCTGTTGTCGGCAGGCTTGGGCGTAGTGTTGGGACTCTACTGCTTCACTCTCCCTTCGTGCGATGTTAATCGTAATGTCGAGTCTAAGTCGTGGATTGATACTCTTGGCTTGCGTGCATTTGCCCTCTTCAAGGAGTATAAGATGGCGGTATTCTTCCTCTTCTCCATGCTGCTTGGTATGTCGTTGCAGATTACCAATGCCTTCGCCGATGGCTACATCAAGAGCTTTGGCGATGTGGCTGTGTATGGCGATAAGTATCTCGGCACATTCGGAGTGGAACACTCCACTATTCTTATCTCGTTGTCGCAGATTTCGGAGACTTTGTGTATCCTTCTGATTCCGTTCTGCTTGAAAAAGTTTGGAATTAAGAATGTGATGCTCATCTCGATGTTTGCGTGGGTATTGCGCTTTGGTTTGCTTGGCGCAGGTAATCCAGGTGCAGGCGTATGGATGTTTATCCTCTCGATGATTGTCTATGGCGTAGCATTCGACTTCTTCAACATTTCAGGCTCACTCTATGTTGAGCAGGAGACTGCACCAGAGATTCGTGCGAGTGCGCAGGGTGTATTTATGATTATGACCAACGGCTTTGGTGCTTTCATTGGTTCGTATGTTGCGGGCTGGGTAGTCGATAAGTGGGGCTGGCCGTTGTCGTGGTATATCTTCGCAGGCTATGCGTTGGTGGTTGCAATATTGTTTGCGCTTGTTTTCAAATACAAACACAACCCTAACGCAGAAGTCAAAGTAAATCATTAGTCTTCTAATAATAAAAAGCTAATGGCTAATGGCCAATGGCTAAAAGCCGAAAGCCTATCTAACATAGTTAGATGGGCTTTTTATTTTTCTGTGAAATTTTTTTGAAAAAATATTTGGAGAATAGATTTTTTTGCACTTACTTTGTGATATCAAAATGATATTATTTTGAAAAAGCTAATGGCTAATGGCCAATGGCTAAAAGCAAAAAAAAGAACTATTATAAACCATTTAATATTTACTACTATGGAGAAGAATCAGAACATGGTCTATTCAGGCTGGAAGATGAACGGATTTGCGATGTTATTCATCGTGTTGTTGTCGTGGGTTGGCGGTCCTACACTCGCTATCTACGGTGGAATTGAGTTGAACGAGCCGTGGGACATCGTTGCTATCGTGTCGGGCGTAGTGATTACTTTGTGGGCGATGGTTGCATCGTGCGGTTTTATTATGTTGGAGCCTAACGAGGCGCGTGTGTTGCTCTTCTTTGGAAAGTATCGCGGTAACTTTGTGCAGACGGGTTATTGGTGGGTAAATCCATTTATGTCGAAGAAGTCTATCTCGCTTCGCGCCCGCAACCTCAATGCTGAGCCTATCAAGGTAAACGACAAGCAGGGTAATCCAATCCTTATCGGTTTGGTCTTGGTATGGAAGATTCGCGAGGAGGAGATTTACAAGGCTGTATTCGATATCGACACCCCGGTTGCTACGGGCGAGGTTACCGTAACGGCAAGTAGTCGTATGAAGGTGCTCGAAAACTTCGTATCGGTGCAGAGCGATGCAGCGTTGCGTCAGGTGGCAGGAATCTACGCATACGATAATAACAACGGGATGAAAGAGGAGCTTACCCTTCGCTCGAATGCTGACGAGATTAACGAGCAGCTCGAAAATCGCCTGAACGAGCGTCTTGCAATGGCGGGTATCGAGGTTGTAGAGGCTCGTATTAACTATCTCGCCTACGCACCAGAAATTGCAGCAGTAATGTTGCGTCGTCAGCAGGCAGATGCTATTATCTCGGCTCGCGAGAAGATTGTTGAGGGTGCTGTTTCGATGGTGAAGATGGCTATTGACAAGTTGGCAGAGGATGAGGTTGTGGAGCTTGACGAGGAGCGCAAGGCAGCTATGGTGAGCAACTTGCTCGTAGTGTTGTGCGGTGATGAGTCGGCGCAGCCGGTGGTGAATACAGGTACACTGCATCATTAAAATCGTTCATTGACGATTTTTAACAGAATGAGATAAAAACCTGCATAATTAGAGAATAATTTTTAATCCATAATTTAGCTAATGGCTAATGGCCAATGGCTAAAAGCTAAAAAAAGTATGGCAAAGGAGCCTACAAAGAGTTTTGTACTTCGTATTGATGCCGAGATGATGGAGGCGATCGAGAGGTGGGCGGAAGATGAATTCCGTTCCACCAACGGTCAGCTGCAATATATTATCGCCGAGGCTCTACGCAAAAGCGGAAGAATCAAAAAAAATAAGAAGACAGATGGAAGCAAATAACTTTATACAGATACTGCGCAAGATTAATCGAGGAGTCTCGTTCAACTTGTGGCGCGTGAGAATCGGCGGATTGGAGATGGCTCTGTTCTTTCTCTTCGCCATCGGAGAGAAGCTTGTTCGCAGATTTATCCCGATGGAGCCCGACACACAACATATTGTAAGCGAAACAATGAGTTGTATCTCGGTGCTGATTCTCGGTGAGGCGATTTTCCGTTCGCTCTATAAACTGTTCCCTCGATATCGCTGGGGCACTTTGGCGGCAATGATTGGCGGAGCTGTCGGAGGTCTGCTTATTACAATCGTGATGGACCACTTCGACAAGGAGGTTGCGGTAGACACCAACGACCTCATAGCGTTGGGAGTTTGCGTTGCGCTCTTCATCGCGGCATATCTCTTCTGGCGTCATAGCGTCAATAAGATAAAGCGACTAAAATTTGAGCGCGAGATGGCTCGCAAACGCAGAGCGAGAATAGGATACTAAAAAAAAGAGGTCGATTGACCTCTTTTTTTACTTTGTAACATCTTTTACTCCTTCGGTACGATTTGTACATTTACGGCCTGTTCGCCCTTATCTCCGTTACCTATTTCGTAGGTTACAAGTTGTCCTTCGTTCAAAGCCTTGAAACCCTCCTTTACGATGCCACTGTAGTGTACAAATACCTCCTTGCCATCCTCGGCGATAATAAATCCGTACCCCTTCTTTGGGTCGAACCATTTAACTTTTCCGTTCATATTATAAATTAAGTTAGATTAGGTTGTTGTTTTGTGTTAGTACAAATATAACAAAATTTTTTCTTATTCAGTCTAAATTTCTCTTTTTTTCTCTGTTTATCGCTATATTTGCGTAATAATTTAGAAATTAAGATCCAAAATAGTACAAAATATGAGAATTTTCGTATCGGTTATTCTGTCGTTAATGCTATTTGCCAATGCGACTGGTCAGGGTAGAACTATGCGCGAAGATATCGCAGCAAATCCCAATCTCGCAGGAGGAATCTACACCGCCTATATGGTTACGGAGCATATCTCTGCGCCCGCACCTCGCGGATATAAACCATTTTACATCTCGCACTATGGTCGTCACGGTTCGCGCTACCAGACCGACCAGGCAAAGTATGATGTTCCTGTCGTGATGTTAGAGCAGGCGCATAAGGATGGCAAGCTAACGCCTCTTGGAGAGAGCCTACTTCAGCGCGTGCGTGTAATAGCTAAAGATGCGTATATGCGCGCGGGCGACCTCTCGCCACGCGGAGAGCGCGAACAGCAGGGTATAGCTGAGCGTATGGCAAAGGCGTATCCGCAGGTCTTTTCGGGCAAGAATGGCAACCATATAACCTGCTTCTCTTCGCCCTATGTGCGCAATGTAATGAGTATGGCTGCATTTACCGAGCGACTCAAGGAGATATACCCAAAGCTTGAGATTACGCGCTACGCAAGCCTCCACGATATCCACATCACTCGTCCTGAGAAGAATATGGATACATTCTTCAAGAAGGCTCGCAAGATTGCTCAAGACTATCAGCAACAGCACACTAAGGACGAGGCGTTTATTCGCCGATTGTTCAACGACTACGACTATGCCGTGAAGTTGATTTGCAAAACCTACAACAGTAGCAGCACCTACAAGTTTATCGGCAATATGCACGACTTGGCGATGATTGTGCAGGATTTTGACAATCTGCCCGAAATTCACGATATCTTCTCCGAGGAGGAGCGATACAGGATGTGGGAGTTCTTCAATATTCGTCGTTACCTTACTTATGGCCCATCGCTCGACTTTGGCGATATTCGTAACAAGGATGGCAAGTTGCTCTTGCACGATATTGTGGAGCGTGCCGATGAGGTTGTTTCGGGTAGAGTTACCAACGAGGTGGCAACGCTCCGTTTCGGTCACGACTCAGCGATTATCCCTCTGCTGGCGATTCTTCATGCCGAGGGGTGCGATGGCAGAATATCGTTTGCCGAAATTGAACGACTGCCTGAGGTGTGGTGCGACAGCCGCATAACTTCGATGTCGGTGAATGTGCAGTTTGTATTCTACCGCAATAAGAGGGGCGATATTTTGGTTAAGATGTTGCACAGCGAGCGCGATATTCGCTTGCCTGTCAAGACAGATTGCTTCCCATACTACAAATGGAGCGATTTGCGCGATTACTGTATTCAGCAGTGCGCAGATGATGCCAAGTAGCAATAAATCATCGAGATAGATACTTGTGTAGCGAGCCTGAGGCGGCTTGCGGTAAAGAAGAAAATGTAAATTTCTTAAAAAATTTTCAAAAAAAGTTTGCAGATTAAATTTTTTGCTTTACCTTTGCACTCGCAATACAGCAACGGGGTGTAGCGCAGTCCGGTTAGCGCATCTGGTTTGGGACCAGAGGG
>SUZQ01000064.1 GCA_015059875.1 Rikenellaceae bacterium
TTCATTGAAAATCAGGGATTTGCTTAATTTTTCATCTTCTTCAAGTGGTGCCACCAGGAATCGAACCGGGGACACAAGGATTTTCAGTCCTTTGCTCTACCAACTGAGCTATGGCACCATCATCTTAATGCTCCACCCCATCGTTATACGCTCATTTACACACGCGCTGTATGCTCATTTGCGTAACCCTCGTGGGGTTTTGCGAGTGCAAAGGTAATGCAAAATTTTTATTCTGCAAACTTTTTCTTAAAAAATCTTAAAAAAGTTACAAATAGACCACTAATGGCGCACCTAAGCGACTTGCGCAATCTCAATAGTTCGCTACCTGAAAGCGCACCTAATTATTCTTGATGCTCAGCAAAGTACTTCCATAGCGGTGCGGCGTGGAGAGCTTGGATTATTCCGCCCTGCTCCAAAATCTCGCGCACCTCTTGCTTTGAAAAAAGATGCACCTCAATATCTTCACTCGCTTCCGGGTGTCGCTCTACAATAGGTTCTACACCCTCCGCCAAAAAGCAGTAATTCAAATTAGTCGAGTTTGTAGGATTAGGCGACACGGTCATATAGAGCGACCATTCGCCACCTCCGTAGCCCGTCTCCTCCTCCAACTCACGCTTTGCGCCATCCATAGGAGAGAGGTCTGAATCATCAATCAAACCCGCAGGCAATTCGTAATGCGTCTCTCCGAGTCCGTGGCGATATTGGCTAATAAGAACTATCTTCTCGTCTTTCGTGACAGCGACAATATTTGCCCAATTCGGAAACTCGTATACATACCAATTAGGGATAACTGTTCCGTTTGGAAGTTCCACACTATCGCGTCGCACGGTACACCACGCGCCCTCGCGCAGCAGGTACTCGCTCGATAATACACGCCATTTACGATTTTTTAGTGGTTTTATCATAATTTTTAGAGATTATATGACGCAAATTTAGCGAAAATTTATAACTTTGTAGCTAATAACACAATTTTAACCTTAAAAAGAGAGAACTATGAAAAGATTTATGATTATTGCTGCCCTTGTATTGGCGGCGTTTACATTCAACTCTTGCGAAGAGGATCGTTGGGGTTATGACAACAAAGTGGTATTTTCGGCTGATGGCGGACACGAGGATGTCGAAGGCGACGACTCGGTATACACCCTCTCAATTGGCGACAAGAATGGCAACGAGAAAACAGCTATAGATGCTTTAGGCGTGATGACCGTTACCTACGATTGGCTCACAGCTACTGCCGTTAAGGGAGAGAATGAGATACACCTTGTTGCAGCTCCAAACAAGACTGGCAAGCAGCGCAAGCTGTATGTCTATGGAATGATTCGCAACAATGTGATGGATATCACCGTTATTCAGAATAAGTAGTTATAAATATAGGTATTATGGAGATTAAAAGCACATTCGACCACATGAATATAAATGTCACTGACTTAGAGCGCAGTATGGCATTTTATGAGAAGGCTCTCGGCTTGAAGGAGGTAAAGCGCAAGGAGGCTTCGGACGGCTCATTCATCCTTGTATATTTGGGCGACAACAGTGGTCATTTCTTCTTGGAACTCACTTGGTTACGCGACAAAGAGGGGGCATACGAATTGGGCGATAACGAAACCCATTTATGCTTGCGCGTTGAGGGTGATTACGACGCTATCCGCGAGTACCATCGCGAGATGGGCTGCATCTGCTACGAGAACCACAAAATGGGTTTATATTTCATAAACGACCCTGACGACTATTGGATTGAGGTATTGCCTAAGAAGCACTAAGAAGCTTTTTTGAGAGATGGATAGAGAGATTGAATTGGCGATAGAGGTGTTGCGCAAAGGGGGTATTATCCTCTACCCTACCGATACGGTTTGGGGCATCGGTTGCGATGCAACAAACGAGGAGGCGGTGGCAAAAATTTACGCATTGAAGCGCAGCGAGGATAAGCACGCGATGTTGGTTTTGTGTCGTGATGCCGATATGGTTGTGCGCTATGTGGATAAGGCTCCAGGCATAGCTTTCGAGGTTATGGAGATGGCAACAAAGCCCTTGACTCTTATCCTTCCGGGTGCTACCGGATTGGCAAAGAATCTTATTCCAGAGGCAAAAACGCTTGGTGTGCGCGTACCCGATCACGAATTTTGTCACAAGCTATTGCGCAAGTTCGGACGACCTATCGTTTCTACCTCAGCAAATATCTCTGGCAAGCCAACTCCAAAAAGCGTTCGTGACATCTCGAAAGAGATTATCGAAGGTGTTGATTTTATGGTAAATCCGCGCTTTCAAGGTCGCCCTACGGGACAGCCAAGTTCAATCATCGCATTCGGCGAGGGTTGTGAGGTGAAGATTATCCGCGAGTAGCCTCCTCGGCAGACCTCTCTGCACGAGGTGTCGATAATATAGCACACAACATACCCGAAAATATCAAGACCGCACCGACAATGTTGGTGCGGTCTATTGTACTTTGACCACGCACCACCGCCACCAAAGTTGCTACAAGAGGTTGAATATAGCGATAGATAGCCGTATGCGCAGCTGTAAGATGCTCCGAGCCTACATAGAGCAAGAACATCGGCAGGGCCGAGCCAAAGAGCAGAATATAGGCTATCTCGACATTTTCGCCAAAAGAGAGGTGCAAATGGATAAGCGTAGGCAGCTGCTCAACCAATAGCGGAAGGGCCAACACTGTTCCGATAAGGTAGTACCACCCCATAACAATCGCCGTTCCGTGACGACGCAGCACTGGGGAGATAAGCACCGTATTTATCGCTATTGAAGCGATAGCGATAAGGATAATTGCATTTCCATACCCCTCGCCACCCTCGCCCACGAGAGTTCTTCCTCTGTCGAATAGGATGGCAGCAACGCCCGATAAAGCGACAAAGATACCCAATTTCTCCCCTCTATTCGCTCTGCGGGAGTGTGCAATGATTGAGGTTATAAGAGTAAAAATAGGGCCTATCGTAGAGATTGTGGAGGAGTCTATTGGATTGGTATACGACGCACCCATCATAAGCATATACCACCAGCCAAATATTACGAGTATAGCAACGACGAATATTGATCCAAAATCGTCGAGTGAAAGGCGAAAGAAATCTCGATGAAGCATCGCTGAGGGCGTAAATAGAAGCATCGAGAAGATAAGTTGCAACGCAAAGAGTTGTTCGAAGTAGACAACCCCCTGAAGTAGCGACACATACACCGAAAAGGAGACTCCGAAGAGGATGTTTGCAGCCACAAGTGCAAGGTTATATCGCAACGCTCCCATAACCTTTTAATCTATGCAAAACCCAAGCCAAAAAACAGCAGGTAAAGAGTCGTGAAAAAAGATTTTTAATTCTCAATTGTTAATTCTTAATTTTTTTGCACTATCTTTGCGCTGCATTACTTGCAAAACCTATTAGAAATCGGGGGTGACCGGTTTTGACAGCAGGTAGAGTTTGTTGGTAAGCACGCCGAGCATTGTGTGGGCGCTCGTAAATCTGCAACACTCAAACTACAAATGGCAATAATAGCTATGCACTCGCTGCCTAATTTTCAAGGAAAATTGGCTTAATTGAAGGACACAAGGCTTGTCCATCAACGAGTATCCCGAAGGGGCGTTCCGCTTCATAACGGCTCTTCATATGGGGTATCAATCATTTGAAGATAGTGCGATATGCGCCTCGGTTATCGTGCGAGATTTAGGGGCTGGGCTTATAGTTTGGCGGTTGTCTGCCGGGCTATGAGAGAAGGATTAAGTGACAACTAAGCGTGTAGAAAGCCTTCGGGCTCCTTGTTTGGACGCGAGTTCGACTCTCGCCACCTCCACTTCAAAAAGAGCGATTTCTGTCGCTCTTTTTTCGTTTCGGCGGCTCGGTCAGTCAACCTGTGGCGGTGTGGCAGAGTTATCTGCGCGTGTTCTGCGGAGTCCTATTGCTACGCAATAATAAGTCTTGTGCCGATAGCCAAAAAGTAAATTCTTTCCTTGTAGTCTATCTGCCCAATACTTGCAACTTCGTTGCCGCCTCCGCATATTCTCGCTTGCTCTGCTCAAACCTGCGGAGGTCGTTCGACTCTCTTTTTTGTTATTGATGTGCAATTGTTTGTAACTCGATTAGAGCGAAGCTCTCAATAATCCCATTTGCCCTATTTGTCCCATTTGCCCCATTAATCTCATTACCATCTCTCCGAACTGCTTAAAATTCTAAAAATTTCTAATTTTTAATTCTCAATTCTCAATTATTTTTCGTACCTTTACGCAGATAAAAGCTTTTATTTGAAAATGGAGAGAAAAATTGTCGTCAAACTGCAAGGTGCTGCTATATATCACGCCGAGAATCCTAATGTTACACTCACGCCACGAACTCGCGAGAAGGCGGGCGAAAAGGTGCTCGAAAATCTCAATTTAGAGATTCGCGCAGGCGAGTTTGTATACCTAATCGGTCGCGGAGGTAGCGGAAAATCATCTCTGCTCAAGACGCTCTACGGAGAGTTACCACTTGTCGATGGCTTGGGAGAGATTGCAGGTTTCGACCTCACAAAATTAAAGACGAGAAAAACACCATATCTGCGACGCAAAGTGTCGATGATTTTTCAAGAGTTAATTCTCCTCTCCGATCGTAACGCCCACGACAACCTACTCTGCGCACTGCAAGCTACGGGATGGAGGAGCAGAAAAGCTATCGAGCAACGCATTGACGAAGTTCTCACTCTCGTAGGGTTAAAAGGCAGAGGCGAGAGATTGCCTTTCGAGCTGTCGGGAGGCGAGCGTCAGCGATTGGTTATTGCTCGCGCCCTACTCAATTCGCCCGAAGTAATTTTGGCCGACGAGCCAACAGCGAACCTCGATCCCGTGACCGCAGATGGCATCGTGCGTCTTTTCCACGAAATAGCCGCAAAAGGGACTGCCGTTGTAATGTCTACACATAACACCGCATTAATCGAGAATCATCCCTCTAGAACGCTTCTTTTTGCCCATAAAACGGCAAGCGAAGTCGATATTCAGGAGTTGATTTCGCCAAAATCTGCAATTTAGAGTTGGAAGTTTCAAAAAAAAACTATATATTTGCACGATTGAACGCGCGCGTGGTGCGCGCGGGTGTATAAGCGACGGAGCAAGCAGTGATCCGACAAATAGAAAATAAGTTTATAACAACAATATGACTAACGAAACAGAAATTTTGAAGAAGGGACAGGAAGAGGAGTATTCCGCGTCTAACATCCAAGTCCTAGAGGGCTTGGAGGCAGTGCGTAAGCGTCCCGCAATGTACATCGGAGATGTAGGCGAGAAGGGTTTACACCACCTCGTATATGAGGTTGTAGACAACTCTATTGACGAGGCGTTGGCAGGTTACTGTACCGACATCTTCGTTACAATCAATGAGGACAACTCCATCACCGTTCGCGACAATGGTCGTGGTATCCCTACTGACTACCACGAGAAAGAGGGAAAATCAGCTTTGGAGGTTGTTTTGACCGTACTCCACGCTGGTGGTAAGTTCGATAAAGGCAGCTACAAGGTTTCGGGTGGTTTGCACGGTGTGGGTGTATCGTGTGTGAATGCCCTTTCGACGCTCCTCGTAGCTGAGATTCACCGTGGCGGCAAGATCTATAAGCAGACCTACAGCCAGGGTCACCCTACTTCGAAGGTTGAGATTATCGGCGACTGCGATGATCGTGGAACAATCATAACCTTCAAACCAGATCCATCGATTTTTACATTGACAACAACATATCGTTACGAGATTCTCTCGGCGCGTCTGCGTGAGTTGGCATTCCTTAACAAGGGAATCTCCCTTACTATCACCGATATGCGCGAGAAGAACGAGCAGGGCGAGCCTCACTCGGAGCGTTACTACTCGGAGAATGGTTTGCAGGAGTTTGTGCAGTATCTCGACAAGACTCGTGGCGAGAAGATTATCGACTCGATTATCTACCTCGACACCGAGAAGAATGGTGTTCCTGTAGAGGTTGCTATGCAGTATAACAACTCCTTCTCGGAGAATGTTCACTCTTATGTGAATAACATCAACACAATAGAGGGTGGTACACACCTCACCGGTTTCCGCCGTGCTTTGACTCGTACATTGAAGCGTTATGCCGATGAGTCGGGTATGTTATCGAAATTGAAGTTTGAGATTAGTGGTGACGACTTCCGCGAGGGTTTGACAGCCGTTATCTCGGTTAAGGTTGCAGAGCCTCAGTTTGAGGGACAGACCAAGACAAAGTTGGGTAACGACGAGGTTTCGGCAGCTGTAGACGGCGCACTCTCGGAGGCTTTGAGCAACTATTTGGAGGAGAATCCAAAGGATGCAAAGGCTATCGTTCAGAAGGTTATATTGGCAGCCACTGCTCGCCACGCTGCTCGTCAGGCGCGTGAGTCTGTTCAACGCAAGAGCCCACTTTCGGGTGCAGGTCTTCCGGGTAAGTTAGCAGACTGCTCTTCGCGCGACCGTTCGATTGCCGAAATTTTCTTCGTCGAGGGAGATTCGGCGGGTGGTACTGCAAAGCAGGGCCGCGATCGTAACTTCCAGGCAATTATGCCATTGCGTGGTAAGATTTTGAATGTTGAGAAGGCCCTCGAACACAAGATGTGGGACAACGAGGAGATCAAGAATATGTTTATCGCCTTGGGTGTTACAATCGGTACAGAGGAGGACTCGAAGGCTTTGAACCTTGAAAGATTACGCTACGACAAGGTTATCATTATGACCGATGCCGATGTCGATGGTGCGCACATCTCGACTCTTATGCTTACATTCTTCTTCCGCAAGATGAAGGAGTTGGTTGAGAATGGACATGTCTATATCGCTACCCCACCATTGTACCGCGTTTACAAGGGTAACAAGGAGTTCTACTGCTGGACTGAAGAGGAGCGCGAGAGATATATCGAAGAGCTTGGTAAGGGTTCGCAGGTACAGCGTTACAAAGGTCTTGGAGAGATGAGCGAGCATCAGTTGTGGGATACCACAATGAATCCTGAGACTCGTTTGTTGCGACAAGTTACTATCGAGAATGCAGCCGAGGCAGATCGTATCTTCTCGATGTTGATGGGTGACGAGGTTGCTCCACGACGCGAGTTTATCGAAGAGAACGCTTCGTACGCAAATATCGACGCATAATAAAATAGCGGGTTGTACCCGCTATTTTTGGCTATTAGCCGTTAGCTATTAGCCATTAGCTTTTTATAAATCAGCCGATAGCCAATGGCTAATGGCTAAAAGCCCAAAAAAGATGAAAGATGTTGTAGTAATCGGTGTAGCAGGAGGTACGGGCTCCGGCAAAAGTACTCTTGTAAAGCGTTTGCAGGAGGCATTTCGCAACGATGATGTGGCGACTATCTGCCACGACTTCTACTATAAGGCGCATCCAGAACTCACCTATGAGGAGCGCACAAAACTCAACTACGATCACCCTGACGCCTTCGATACTTGGCTTATGGTCGAGCATATCAAGGCGTTGAAAGAGGGCAAAAGTGTTGAGTGCCCTACATACTCATTCGTGGAGCATAATCGTACGGAGGAGACTCTGCCTATAAAACCGTCGAAGGTTATAATCGTGGATGGCATTCTCATCTTCGAGAACGAGGAGCTACGCAACATTATGGATATAAAGGTATATGTTGATACCGACGCAGATGTGCGTTTAGCGCGCCGTATTTTGCGCGATGTGCGAGAGCGTGGTCGTTCTATGGAGTCGGTGATTTCGCAATACACAACTACCGTAAAACCTATGCACGAGCAGTTTGTTGAACCATCAAAACGCTACGCTGATGTAATTATCCCAGAGGGCGGTTTCAACTCGGTTGCTGTTTCGATGTTAATACAGAATATTCGCTCGATTGTCGAAAAATAGAACCAACTGTGCAGAGTATATTAGTAAGCGGAGTTATACTCCGCTTATTTTTTGTGGTACGGTGTATCGAACATATAAGCCCCCTTTACAGAAAGGGGGGGGGTTAGGGGATAGGTAACACATAGTCTCTCTCCCGCTACAAAAAAAATAGGAGTGATAAAATCACTCCTGACCACTTTATTGTAGGACAAAGTATCGAAATTTCTAACTCTATCATACGGGATTATGAAAGAGTAATGAAGTTTGCACAATGGGTTGATGTCGCGGAAAAATAAGTCCCCCTCACAGGAGGGGGATTTAGGGGGTGGGTAACACACGGTCTCTCTCCGCTACAAAAAAAGGAGTGGCAAAACCACTCCTGAATTTTTTTTTGTAGGACAAAGTATCGAAATTTCTAACCCATTTTTGAATGATTACAAATTGGTTGTTAGGTTCGTAAAGTGGATAAAAGTACAATATCCATTCTATTTTCAAGAATAGTATTGACTTTGTGTCCTCGCTACCTTATTATAATAGTGAGGGCAACCTCAACTGCGCCGATGGTGTCGGCGTGGTTTAAGAATAATTCTATGTATAAATATTAAAAAGATGTCGAAAAATGAAGACAAAAAGAAATCATTTGTAATGTACGACTCCTTTTTGGAGGCAATGAAGCACCTCAACGATGCAGAGTTTCGTGAGTGCGTGATGAAAATAAGAGATTATGCGTTGGAGGGTATTGACGAGGAGAGCCAAAGCCCGTATGTCAATATCATCCTTGCAATGGCGAAACCCAATCTTGACTCGGCAAGGCGGCGGTATATGGCGAGTGTTGAGAATGGTAAGAAGGGTGCCGAATTTGGTGAATTAGGTGGTGCACCAAAAGGAAATAAGAACGCAAGCAAAAAACAACCCCTAAAACAACCCCTAAAACAACCCCTTGATGTAGATGTTGATGTTGATGATAATGTAAATGAAGATGTTGATGTTGATGTAAATGTAGAAGTAGAAGATTATACTAATGCAGATGTCAATAACGATGCAGAATCAACACCAACAGGGTTGGAATCTTCTTATAATACTTCAATACAAGGAGTTAATAATCAAATTGAGAACGATAGTGAACAATTTGAAGATAGAGAAGAAAAGATAAAACCTCTGCAAGAGGTGAATAGTTCTCATTCCAATAGTTGTGTTGTTGGTGCGGCGGATAAAAACACAAGCGAAGCATTATCCTCCAAGGCTGAAGTTAGTTCCGCCACTCCTCAACGAAGAGAGGAAGGAGGAATGAGTATGGAGGAGTACATAAAGAAATGCTTTGCTCAGAGAGTACGAATGCTTGCTGAGATGGAAAAAGGTTCTATTCCAACTGACGACAGAGTGTTTTGGGGTGCCATAGATTTGTATTGTGACCTACATTATGGCACAGATAGGAAACGAGCAGCCAAAGAGGTGTCAAGGATGGTCAAGGAGCTCTTAGAGCAAGATGATTAGTGTATTCAACCTTCGGGTGTATTCAAAAAAGTCGGTAGCCACTTAATTGTGACTACCGATTTTCGTATGCAGTTATATCAAAGATTTGTTTGCTCTTCGACACCCATATTTTGCGTTTACCAATTCGGAGTGTTTTTTTACTTTGCAAGATACTTCGCATCGAACTCCTCAATGATTGCCATCATATCACTCGGAACGAATTTACATCCTTCATCGTATATAGTCTGTGGAATGCCGTAAAGATGAACGCTAATTGAAGATGCCATACATCCGATTGTGTCAGCATCACCTCCAAGAGATATAGCTATTCTCAATACTTCCTCGTAACTACGACCTTCCAAGAAGGCGACTATTGCCATAGGTACCGATACGGCTGCATCGGACATTTGCTTAAACTCAGGATTTGCTACACCCGTAGCTCGATACACTCGTTTCATCTCGGCGAATCTCTGTGAGCGTAATCTAATACTCTCAATGCTTTGGTCGAGGTCGTAGCCAAATGTCGTTTCGATGTATGACTTAACTTCGCTCTTTATCGTTGAGGCATCCTTACCATTCGCAACACCTTCACGAACAAGATATATGGCTGCTGCAATGGATTGTGCACCCTTAATACCCTCTTCTGAATTATGCGTTGGCAACGCTGACTCTTTCGCCAATGATAGAGTCTCTTCTAATGACGATGCAACAATCGCCACAGGACTAACTCTCATCGCTGCGCCATTCTTATCAGAGCAATAGTCAATACCACTCTTCATATACGCCCTGAATCCACCGCCAAAACCTGCTTTGGGATATTTCTTGCCCCATCCTCTTAGGGCTTCGCTAAGCGATAATGTGTCTTTGTGAAGCAACCAATCTGCTATGGCAACGGTCAAAACCGAGTCATCTGTTGGATGCGATTTTGGTGGAAATAGGTCAAAATCAGTCGTGTACACAGATTTGCTCGACTTTTCCCTTGTGCAACCTGATATATCTCCAAACACACCTCCACAGATACTCTTTATCAGACCATTTGAAGGCAGGTCGCATTTGGTAGGTAAGGCTTCGCCATTCTTTTCATCTCGGAGTTTGGTCAATAACTTGCCGAGGAGATTCAATCCTTTCCACGCCGATTCTCCTTCATCAAGAATAGTTTGTGTCGCCCTTGACTTAATACCCCATACAGCATCCCACGGGCTTGCTTCAACAAATGTAAGCCCTTGATATTCTTCTGCCATCAAAACGCTTCTAAACTCCTCATCCACATTGAATTTTGCTAATAGAGCCTCATACATCCACTCTTCTCTTTTCTCAACATAGAGAGTCTCATCAAACTTGCACTTCCTGCCCAACTTCTTGACTGCCGAGAAACGCTCTTTCTCAGTTAGCGAGGTATCATTGTCTGCATCAACTATCTTCTGTGCATACTCATCATCGCCCATTCCTTTTGCCTTTAAGTACATAAAGAGAGCCTCTGACGATGTGAACAGATGTCCATCGTAAGGTATTGACGGAACCGAAGTCCACCAATTTGACAATGGTGTGTTTTGGTAGAAATAGGCGTATTCGTCTGTGCAATAAATTTTCGATGATGTATTTTTCTCCTTCATCTTGGATGTTGTTGTCTTCATATTTTGATAGAGTGTATTTTAATTCTTTGAGCAAAGTTAAAATATTAATCTACAATTCACAAATTTTAGTAGGTAATTATATTGCCTATTGGGGCGTGGAATTTGCCATTGTTTTGTTTGATATTTTGCTTATATCATCCCAAGTTTAGAATAACAATATTTTGTTTCAATATTGATTTTTAACTTTATTTGAGCGAAATTTGTGGCATTAATAAAGAAAATATCTACTCCATAAAAGAATCTTTTTGATACATTTTAAATGTTGAGTGTTGTTCATTTGCGTAATTCTTTCTATATTTGTACTGCAATCGTGTAGATTGTATTTACATACGGAAAGTGTTTTCGCACTCCTTCTAAGAAAATGTGGAAGTTTTCAGAAGTAAAGGATGACGAACAGCACTCATTTCTTGTATAGTTATGTGGCTATGCCGTTCTTGGCGTACTCCTCATACTATCCAAGTGTGGGGAATTGTATCGTTTATATTACTTCGGGTATTCCACAACCTTCTTAGAGATAAACGAAATCGTCTCCACACTTTCTTTTTTATAACTCATATATGGAGACGATATGAAGATATAAATTGGGGGATATATATGCTTGATACTTCATATTACAGACCCGCTTGGACTTGTGGAAGATATAACCCATCAGCTCAAGTTGCTCTGATGTACAATCTAATAGAGGGAAAATCATTCTTTTTTGAGTCTTATTCTGCTCAGGTCATTGCTGAAATATTAGCAACAAAGCGCAACGAGATTATAGACATTGATGCCATTGCCTCAAAAACGGGTGTTGCATCTGAAAGCATTGTAGAATTTATAGAAGAAAGTCTTATCGAAGCAGGACTGATAACTAATCGTATCTTTTCAAAAGAAGAAACAGACAAGATAAGGAGGAGTGTAGGTTCTATGATGAAGGCTAATGCTCCACGATACACCTTTTCAAATCTCAAAGAGGAGCAAATCATTGGCTCACAAACAGCAGAGATGGAGTATAATAAGTATATGGATGCAAACTCTCAAATACAAACCGTATTGTTTGAGTTGACATACAATTGCTCTGCACAATGTCTCCATTGCTACAATATGGGTGCAACGAGAAATAGTAGTGAGACAAATTGCAGAGGAACTTTCAAGGAGATGTCTATAGAAGATTACAAGAGAGTTATTGACGAATTAGATTGTTTAGGTTGCTACAAAGTTTGTCTTTCAGGGGGCGACCCATTCTCAAAGCCTATTGTGTGGGATATAATAGCATATCTATATGACAAAGAAATAGCCTTTGATATTTTCACCAATGGACTATCTCTTCAAGAACAAGATGTTGAGCGTTTAATAGATTATTATCCTCGTTTGGTAGGCATCTCGATATATAGTGGCATATCAGAGGTTCACGATAAAATAACTCGCATCAAAGGCTCCCTCAATCGCTCCTTGTCGGTTGCATCACATTTTTCAAAATATGGTGTGCCACTAACATTTAAGTGTGTGGTTATGAAACCAAATATCAAATCATATCATTTGGTTAAACAATTGGCAATTGAGTATGGCGCAGTTTGCCAAATTGAGGCAAACCTATGTATGGGTGTTGATGGAATGAAATCGAATATCCAAAACCTGCCAATGGATAGCGTGGCAAAGTTCGCTTCGGACTTGTCGTCTCGAGACTACCTCTATTACAAAGATATTTCAAACAATGTGCGAGATAAA
>SUZQ01000065.1 GCA_015059875.1 Rikenellaceae bacterium
AACAAGGAGCCGAGTGCGCAGCATACTTGAGCGTATGTGAGCAACTCGGCTACCGAAGTTTAACGCAGCAAACGCTGCTTAAAAACAATTTTTAGAGGTTAGGATTGATAGTATGCCAATCCTCTACAGCTGGAATAACACCCATAGCAATAACCTCGTCACGAAGTGCGCAGAGGTGCTTGTACGACTCAACGAGAGTTGCATGCTCCTCCTCAGTACCGTGAACTGGGAGAACCTCAACACCATTTGCATCGAGCTTTGTCTCCATAGCCATCATAATGTTCTTGAACTCGTCGTTGTTTACATAACAACCTGCAGGCCAACGGAATGGCTCGCCACCCATAGCAGCAGCAATCATCTGAATCGAAACGAGCGATGGGCTCTGGAACGACGAACGGCCACGGAGGTCGATGATGTTCTTACCACCCTGAATTACGCGCTGACGAAGTGCGTCCCAATCTGCCTGTGGCATACGGTCAGTACCGATGATATCGGTAAGTGGAGTGCCATCAACAGTAGTAGTCGAAGCAAATACAGCCATCTGCTCACCGTGACCACCATAAGTACGAGGGTTTACAACCTTGTCAGCAGGCACATGGAGGTACTTTGCCAACTCGCTACGGAGACGAGTCGAGTCGAGAGCTGCGAGAGTAGTAACCTGCGAAGGCTTAACACCTGCATAGATCAAAGTAATAAGACCAGTGATGTCAGCAGGGTTGAAGATAACAACGATGTGCTTTACATCTGGGCAGTACTGCTTGATGTTCTTTCCGAACTCAGCAGCGATCTCTGCGTTACCCTTCAACAAATCCTCACGAGTCATACCAGCCTTACGCGCTGCACCACCCGACGATACTACATACTTTGCATCGGTCAAAGCCTCCTTGATATCCGAGGTGAAGGTGAGATTTATATCGTCAAAACCGCAGTGGAACAACTCCTCTGCTACACCCTCCAATGCAGGAGCAAATGGATCGTAAAGACAGATGTTCGACGACAACTTCATCATCATAGCGCACTGCGCCATGTTCGAACCAATCATACCGGCTGCGCCGACAATGGTCAATTTTTCATTTGTTAGGAAACTCATAGTAATTTGCGTTTTAATTAGTTTGTAAATATGTTTGTGTAAAAAATTGTTTGCCATTAGCTTTTAGCCATTAGCCATTAGCTTTTTCTTATCAGCTAACGCCAATAGCTATAACCTCAATTACTCCTCAATCGGAAGGTGCACCAACTCAACGCCTACCTTCGAGAGGATATCCAAGCCCTCAGTGTTGTGGTACTTCTCCGAGAATACCACGCGCTTGATACCCGCCTGAATAATCAACTTCGAGCACTCCATACACGGCGAGGTGGTTACATAGAGCGTACCGCCATCGCAGTTATTTGCCGACTTGGCAACCTTCGTAATAGCGTTCGCCTCGGCGTGCAGAACATAGGGTTTTGTCGTTCCCATATCGTTCTCGCAGATATTCTCGAAGCCCGACGGTGTACCATTGTAACCATCCGAGATAATCATCTTATCCTTCACGATAAGCGCACCCACCTGACGACGCACACAATATGAGTTTTCCGCCCAAATGCGCGCCATCTTCAAGTAGCGAATATCCAATTTTCGTTGTTTCTCCTCCGCGTATGCTCCCATACTCTCTTGGCCGTACCCCTCCTCGATTATCTGCCGTGGCAGTGCTTATACTTCTTACCGCTACCGCAAGGACAAGGCTCATTGCGTCCAACCTTTTTCTCCACCTGAATAGGTGCAGGTTTCGACTTATCGCCCTGACCTGCAGCTGCTGCAGCCGCCATACGCGATGCCTGCAACTTATTTACATCGACCTTTGCACGATTCTGACGCGCACGCTCCAAAGACTCTTGATTCTGCTGCTGAACAGGGATGTAAGATTTGCAAAGTATCGAAACAACCTCGCGATTTACTCTCTCCAACATCTTCTCGAACAAGCCAAACGACTCGAACTTGTAGATCAAAAGCGGATCCTTCTGTTCGTACGAAGCATTCTGCACGCTGTGACGCAACTCGTCCATCTCGCGCAAGTGTTCACGCCAAGCGTCATCAATAGTAGTAAACATCACTACCTTCGAGAACACGCGATAAATCTCTGCTCCATCGCTATCTTTGCAACGCTGCAACTCGACAGGAACATTGTAACCGAGGTGACCGTTTGTAAGCGGGAAGTACATCTTATCCCCCAGATTGTCCTTTCTATCCTCGTATATCTTTGTCATCACAGGACGCACTGTATCGGCTACCGCCTTTGCACGACGAGCAACCAATGCCTGCAAATCGGCAACGATCAACTCAACCAACTCCTCACGGCGAGCCTTCTTGTACTTCTCCTCGTCGAACGATGGTTGCAATCCAACCTCACGAATCAAGTCGAACGAGAACTCCTCGAACGGATAATCCTCGTGACTATTGAGGAACGACTCAGCGTAGTCGTACATAGCATTATTAAGGTCGATCTCAACGCGCTCACCATACAATGCATTGCGACGACGAGTGTAGATAACCTCACGCTGCGAGTTCATCACATCGTCGTACTCCAACAGACGCTTACGAATACCAAAGTTATTCTCCTCGACCTTCTTCTGTGCGCGCTCAACCGCACTCGACATCATGCCCGCCTGAATAGCCTCGCCCTCTTGGATACCCATTCTATCCATCATCTTAGCGATACGCTCCGAGCCGAACAGACGCATCAAATCGTCCTCAAACGAGACGAAGAACTGCGAAGAGCCTGGATCGCCCTGACGACCACTTCGACCTCGCAACTGTCGGTCTACACGACGGCTCTCGTGACGCTCAGTACCGATGATTGCAAGACCTCCTGCCGCCTTAACCTCCTCGGTAAGTTTAATATCGGTACCACGACCTGCCATATTGGTAGCGATGGTAACCTGACCAGGACGGCCCGCCTCGGCAACAACCTGCGCCTCCTGCGCGTGGTGCTTTGCATTGAGGACATTGTGCTTGATGCCCTTCATCTTCAACATTCGGCTCAACAACTCCGAAATCTCAACCGAAGTAGTACCCACCAAGACAGGTCTGCCAGCCTTAACAAGCTCCACAACCTCAGCAATAACGGCGTTGTACTTCTCGCGCTTGGTCTTATAGATGATATCGTCGCGGTCATCACGCAAGATTGGACGGTTTGTAGGGATTACCACAACATCCAACTTGTAGATATTCCAAAACTCCGATGCCTCAGTCTCGGCAGTACCGGTCATACCGCCCAACTTGTGATACATACGGAAGTAGTTCTGCAAGGTGATAGTTGCGAAGGTCTGCGTTGCAGCCTCGACCTTCACACGCTCCTTAGCCTCGATTGCCTGATGCAAGCCATCCGAATAGCGACGACCATCCAAGATACGACCTGTCTGCTCATCGACAATCTTAACCTTGTTATCCATTACGACATACTCGACATCCTTCTCGAACATCGCATACGCCTTGAGTAGCTGGTTTACGGTGTGTACTCGCTCCGAACGGATAGAGTAATCGTTTAAGAGTTCATCCTTCTTCTGTGCCTTCTCCTCCAACGAGAGTTCCTGCTGCTCCAACTCGGCAATCTCGGCTCCGACATCAGGCAATACGAAGAATCCCTCCTCGCCAACACGCTTCGACAACGCCTCGTGTCCCTTGTCGGTCAGCTCTATCGAGTTCATCTTCTCGTCAATCACGAAGAACAACTCGTCTGTCACCTCTGGCATACGGCGGTTATTGTCCGCCATATAGATATTCTCGGTCTTTTGCATCTGCACCTTGATGCCCTGCTCCGAGAGGAATTTTATCAACGGCTTATACTTTGGCAAACCCTTGTAGGCACGATAGGTCAAGAGTCCGCACTCCTCCATCTTGCCCTCGGCTGCCAACTTACGAGCCTCGGCAACGAGATTTGTAACAAAGTCCCTCTGCAAGCCATACAAGAACTCGATTGCTGGGCGGTACTCCTCGAAGAGCTGATCCTCGCCCTTTGGCACAGGGCCCGAAATAATGAGTGGTGTACGCGCATCATCAATCAAGACCGAATCGACCTCATCGACAATAGCGAAGTGGTGCTTGCGCTGCACCAAGTCCGATGGCGAAGATGCCATATTGTCACGCAAGTAGTCGAAACCGTACTCGTTGTTTGTTCCAAAGGTAATATCTGCAAGATAGGCATTGCGACGCTCCTCCGAGTTAGGCTGGTGCGAATCGATGCAATCCACCGACAGACCATGGAACTGGTACATAGGCCCCATCCACTCGGCATCACGCTTTGCGAGGTAGTCGTTCACCGTTACCATGTGAACACCCTTACCTGCCAACGCATTCAAGAATACAGGCAGTGTAGCCACGAGGGTTTTACCCTCACCCGTAGCCATCTCGGCAATCTTACCCTTGTGCAACACAACTCCACCGAAGAGCTGCACATCGTAGTGAATCATATCCCACTTGATGTCGTTACCACCTGCGGTCCAATGTGTCTCGTATATCGCCTTATCGCCCTCGATATTGACAAAGTCCTTTTTCGCTGCGAGGTCGCGGTCAAAACTGTTTGCCGTTACAACAACCTGCTCATTTTGCGTAAAGCGTCGAGCCGTATCCTTCATAATAGCAAACGCCTCTGGAAGAATCTCATCGAGAACCTTCTCAATCTTCTCGTCAATACGCTTCACAGTCTGATCGATATCCTTCGAGATCTTCTCCTTCTCGTTGAGCGAGATATTTACATCCTCCAACTTCGCCTTCTGCGAAACGATGTGCGCCTCGTCCTCTGCAATGAAGTCTGCAATACGCTTGCGCAATGCGGCACTGCGCTCACGCAACTCATCATTAGACAAAGCTTCAATCGAAGGATAGATAGCCTTTATCTTCTCAACATAAGGCATAATCTCCTTGCGATCTCTATCCGACTTACTGCCGAAGAAAAACTTGATTATACTGGTTAATGCACTCATATTTCTTTTTGTGTTATTTGTTTCACAACTATAAACGCTCCAAAGATACGAAAATTATGCTGAAAATACAAATGTATTTTGCGCAAGAGCCTCACTTCGCCTCAATAAAGCGACGGAAAGGGCATTTTTCGCAATTCAGCGAGTGGCAATACTCCTTAGAAAGTTGCAACAAGGCTTGCGATTCGAGGGCATTTTGCGCCACCACCTTACACCTTGCCCATCGGCGTATATAGGTGTTGTTCTCCGCTGGAAGCTCCTCCAACAAATCCAATCCGCGAGAGTCAAGCCCTTCACGCATTGTGTACTCCGAATAGAAGATTTGCATCTGTGCCACAACATTGATACCGAGCATATATGACTTATCACGCGAAAGAACTCCACTACGGCTCTCCGACAACAAGAAATCACCTGCCCATCGCGGAATATCGCTGCAACGGAAGAACTTTTCGACATCGCTCTTTGTGCGGCACTCGATTATCGAATCAAGCAGATGTTCGTGCTTGGAGAGAATACACGCAACCTGCAACAATCTAACTACTGGGTGATTGTCGCCATAATGCCCCGTCAGTTGCCACTCCTCCGCGCGCATCTCCTTCAACCCATATTTATATGAATCGTACTCGTAGATGGATTGCAGCGCGGCAATCTCTGCATTATCGGCATAGACCACCTTAAGCCTCGATAGCAGACCTGCGCAACCGAGCAACAACGCTTCTATGGAGCGTCTATCATGTCCCACAAGATTTATGCAGCGATACGGCAGAATGCGCGCCAACTTTTCGTACATCTTGCGATTCGCCCCGATATCGAGCGCGCGTAACAACATAAAGTAGGCTGTTTCGTTCCAATTATCCGTATCGTGAAATTTATCGACTATATACTCCTGCTTCTGCTCGATTCTGTCGAAACAGAGTCGAGCCATAATCTCGCGACGATACGAGCGATCAAGTTGAGCAAGTTTCTCAGCACACAAGCCCTGCGCCTTCGCACTTAGAGATTCTCCATCAAACATACCTCGCTCCTTAAGTATTAATTAGTTGTAGATAGTACTATATTAGAATAGGTTAAGCTCAAGAAGGGCCTCTTCGCTCATCATTGATTTATCCCAAGCAGGCTCGAACACAAGAATTACATTCACACTCTTCACCCCCGCAACCTTACCAACCTGAACATTTACATCCTCGACCAACATATCGGCCATAGGGCAGTTCGGAGCTGTTAAGGTCATGCGAATGGTGGCTTCGCCCGATGGATCGAAGTCTATCTCGTATATCAAACCTAAATCGTAGATATTTACCGGTATCTCCGGATCGTAGACATTTTTGAGTGTCAGTACTATATCTTTTTCAACTCGTAGTATCTCTTCGGGAGTCATCATATTCAAATTGATAATTGACAATTGATAATTGACAATTTAAGGTATTCTGTATAAATCTATTTCGTTATCAATTCTTTTTCAATAGGGCAAGAGCGTAAAGTCGCATCTGCTTGATTGTTGCCAATAAACCATTGCCGCGTGTTGGTGAGAGATTCTCTTTCAAACCTATAGCATCAATAAAATAGAGTTCGGTATCGACAATCTCTTGTGGTGTACGACCACCCATCGCTCTGATAAGCAATGCCAACAAGCCCTTAATTATTATAGCGTCACTATCGGCAGAGTAGTAGACTTTCCCACCCTCCAATCGGGCATCCACCCACACTCGCGATTGACACCCTTCGATGATATATTCATCAGTTTTATGTTCCGAAGATATTACGGGTAACGACTCGCTCAACGATATCAGATAGTCGTACTTATCCAACCAATCGTCAAACATCGAAAACTCCTCAATAATCTCCTCTTGTATCTGATCTGTCATATCAAACTTTACTTATTTGTGTTAATCTCTATAACCTTAGCGTCGGAACATTGAGGTCGCTCCACCCCTATCAATGCGGCCAATGTTGGAGCTAACTGATCATTTGTAACTAACTTGGATACGCGTTGCGGAGCTATTCCCGCACCGCTAATGATAAGTGGTAGGTGGCGATCATAATTATAGACCGAGCCTGCCATTGCCACACGCTTAGAATCCTGCTCTATTCGATTTGGTTCAAGCAGAATCAACACATCGCCCGAAGTGCGCGGATTGTAGCCATTCTGCAACAACGACACACCACCTCGCGAGAATTGCGATGAGCGCATAGCCGTAGCGGTAACTGCCGCTACAACACCCCTATATTGCAGAGCAAATGCAGCGAGTTCCTCTTGCACCTCTTTCAGGTTCTTCTTGTGATTGTAGACAACATTGTGGTCGAGATACAACGAGCCATTTTTATACCCCAACACCCACGAATCTTGTCCATAGCGCGCACTCAAAAAGGCATTCATTATAACCTCAAATTGGCGCGTATTGAAGCGCGATGTATCGCTATTATCCGACTGCGTAGGACTCACACCACCATCCGAAGTCAGTGTAACGACAACATCGTTACGCGATGTCACCTGTGCATAGAGAAATATCAAGAACTCCGCCAATGTTGCATCCAACGAGTAGAGCATATCCTCGTACTCTATCGAATCGGCGCCATATCGCTCCGCCACATTACGCGGAACATCAAGACAGATGTTCAATATCTTACATCCGTTATCGGTATGCAGTGGCAACATAGAGCTGACAGCTCGCTTTGCGAACTCCATAATTGCGATATTCCCAGAGGGCATTGTTCGCAATCCGCCAACCCAGCTCTCCGAGCTCTTTCGACGCGAAGAGGAGTGCGTTGCAGAGCCCTGCTCGTAGACCAAGATATCTTTTGTCGTCTTATTGATATAGCGGTTACGAGTATATCTGCCGTACCATGTATCTGTTGCGAATACGCGATTTATATCCTCGCTGTTGCACGCTCTCACCCACGACGGAAGAGCCTTCATATAACACTCGGCGGATGTCCACTTGCCTCTATTATTCAGCCAGTAGCACTCTCCACTGCCTCCCGCCAAAATCATTGCCGAGAGAGGATTATGGGCTACGGTAATAACTCTGTTACTACTCGATGCTGCAAGTACCGCCTCCGAGAGTGTTTGCGCCATAAATGTCTGCGCAGAGTACCCCTCCTCAACATCCTTGTTAAGAGATTTGCCCTGCGAAGAGTTCGGCTTTCCACACCAACTAACCTCGTTATTCGTTGTACGATCATAGTAGATTGGCGAGAATATACCGTGCGTCGCAGGCAGTGTTCCCGTAGCGATAGTCGCCAAACCAGCCTCCGAGCTTGTAGGAGCATAGTCGGCATAGCACTCTGTAAACTCCAAACCTTCGCTCCTCAGTCGCGCAAAGCCCTCCTTGCCAAAGTTCTCCTCATAGCGGATAAGATCGCTCTGGCGTAACCCCCCAACTACAATATTCACAACAAGTCGCGGTTGCGCAGTAGCAGTGGCCACCACGCATAGAGCGACAAGCATCGCAATATCTCTAATTTTCAATCTCATAAGTTTCTCTCAAATATCTTTTTCTCCTCCGAAAAGTCTATTTCGGAGAGGGACTCCATCTTTAGCAACATCTTGCGACAGAAGGCACGATGCGCCTCGCTTGTCGGGTTAAAAGGTCGATGTTCTGCGGCTATTACAATCTGCTCTATTTGTGGCAATAGCGTTCTCGCCCCATCGGTCATCATGCCTTCGCAAAATCGCTCCCACACATAATCCACAGCCATCTTCGAAGGGTGCGCCAAGTCATCGGCATAGTAGCGATAGTCGCGCAAATCATCCATCAAAATCTCGTACGAAGGGAAGTAGTGTGCATTCTCGTATCGCTCGCACAACTCCTCCACTGCCAAGCGCAGTATCGACTTGCTGACACTATTCTCCTGTAAGCCATCGCCCAAATGGCGCACGGGGCTGACGGTAAGGATTACCCTTTTATCTCGCAAAACGCCCTCGAAAAGTTTGCAATATCGCTCGACAATCTCCTCAACAGACAATCGTCTGCGCTCGAACTCCTTTGCAGGCTGTTTGTGGCAATTTGCCACCACCCTACCCTCTCGTTCGTAAACCCAAGCTGTACCGAAGGTCAAAATTACCCAATCGGCATCGCGTAGAGCCTTCGAGCCTTGTGCCACCGCCTGATTGAGGTTTGTGAATATCTCGGTATGAGTCTTGCCATCGAGCGAGGAGTGTGCGTCGAATGAGAAAAAGCCCTCTCTACCCTCTCGTATATCGCACACCGCAAATGCCCTCGTATCCGCCAATCGCTCAATTGCACTCGCAATCGAAAACGGATTGAACGCTACCCCGAACGGGTTTGTCGTAACCGAAAACTTCGCCTTCTGCAATCGCTCCGAGATGCTCTCGGCAAAGCAGGAGCCAAGCGCAAAAATCTTTGCGCTATGGTCAATCCCCTCTGCAAGCGGTATCAGCGATATTTCGGTACGAAACTTCATTTTTCTTAGGCTTTTAGCCATTGGCCATTAGCCATTAGCTTTTTCAATTCTGCATTCTGCATTGGCGCACCCTTATTAGCCCTTACTAGCCGTTACTATCCGTTATCTAATGCGCGCCTGCTCTCGTTCCTCGTCCCTCGTCCCTCGTCTATTTATTAATCTTCGCCCACGAATCCTTCAAGGTTACGGTGCGGTTGAAGACCAAATGCTCGGCTGTTGAGTCGGTATCAGGACAGAAGTAGCCCACACGCTCGAACTGGTATGTTGTGCCGATAGGTGCGTCCTTCAACGCAGGCTCCAAATAGCCCTTTGTAACGATCAACGACTCAGGATTGAGGTTGTCCTGCCAAGAGGTCTGTCCCTCCGAAGTGTCGTACGGATCCTCGGTCTTGAACAATGGGTTATACAAGCGGATTTCAGCCTCAACAGCATGCTCTGCCGACACCCAATGGATTACGCCCTTAACACGACGACCATCGCTCGACGAGCCCTCGCCCGACATTGGGTCGTACGAGCAGCGCAACTCAACAATATTGCCCTCCTCGTCCTTGATAACCTCGTCACACTTGATAAGGTACGAGTAGCGCAGACGCACCTCGTTTCCTGGCGAAAGGCGGAAGTATTTCTTTGGAGGATTCTCCATAAAGTCGTCACGCTCGATGTAGATAACCTTCGAGAATGGCACTTCACGCACTCCTGCCTCCTCGTTCTCTGGGTTATTGACAGCCTTGCGCATCTCAACCTTGCCCTCCTCCCAATTTGTAATAACCACTTTGAGAGGGTTCAAAACAGCCATACGACGCTCAGCAACCTTGTTCAAGTCCTCACGAACGCAGTACTCCATCTTGCCCAAATCGATAACATTATCGCGCTTTGCTACGCCCACCATCTCGGCAAATGCTCGCACCGATGCAGGGGTGTAACCCTTACGACGCAGTGCGCAGATAGTCGGCATTCGTGGATCGTCCCAACCCGATACTGCACCCTCCTGAACGAGTTTCAGAAGGTTACGCTTCGACATCATCGTATAGGTCAAATTCAGACGAGCAAACTCATACTGGTGCGATGGGTATATCTCCAACGCCTCGATAAACCAATCGTACAATGGACGATGCACATCGAACTCCAAAGTACAAATCGAGTGGGTAATATTCTCAATCGAGTCACTCTGTCCGTGAGCGTAGTCGTACATCGGGTAGATGCACCACTTGTTGCCCGTGCGGTGGTGCTCAGTGTGCAAAATTCGGTACATAATAGGGTCACGGAAGAGCATATTAGGGTGTGCCATATCAATCTTTGCGCGCAACACCTTCTCGCCATCGGCAAACTCGCCAGCACGCATACGCTCGAACAAATCCAAGTTCTCCTCCACCGAACGGTCGCGCCAAGGCGATGGTTTTCCAGGCTCAGACACAGTACCACGATTCAGACGAATCTCCTCCTGAGTCTGGTCATCAACATACGCCAAGCCCTTCTTGATAAGGACAATCGCCCACTCGTAGAGCTGGTCGAAGTAGTCCGATGCGTAACGCTCGATAGCCCAATCAAAACCGAGCCACTTGATATCGCGCTTAATCGAATCTACATACTCGGTATCCTCCTTTACAGGGTTGGTATCGTCAAAGCGGAGGTTACACTTTCCGCCATACTTCTTCGCCAAACCGAAATTGATGCAGATACTCTTTGCGTGTCCGATATGGAGGTAGCCGTTTGGCTCTGGTGGAAATCGGGTCTGCACATGCGACAAACCGTTAGCAATCGACTCCTCGATAATCTCTTCAAGGAAGTTCAAAGACTTCTCCTTTACTTCAATGTTCTCTGTTGCCATATTTTTTCAGCTTTATTTTGTTCGTTTGTTTGCTTTGTCATATAGTTTCGGGGCAAGATTTACCGCCAACGAGATAATCTGTTGGTTGTACAACTTCTTGCCATCGGTTTTCAGTACAAATTCCGCCTTGACATTGATGCGCTCCTTCCAGAAGTTGCGTTCGTAACCTATGCCCGTGCGGTTATAAATGCCACTTGTTGTGCCGTAGAATGGGTCCGAGGCGTAGAGGTCTGTACCATATATCGTACCCTCCTTGCCCATCGAGTTGTAAAGCGGTTGCAAGTTTTTGCCCACATAGATGTTGTTCGAGATAAAGACTCCCCAGCGGCTCATTCGGAAGAACAACTCGCCACCCATCGGAGATATCCACCCTCGCTCAACAAGACGATCACGCTGCAACGACTGCAAGTAACCAAGACGGATATCGAAATCGAAGAAGGCGTTAAAATCGACTCCGATGTATGGGTTTATCGTGATGTTGTCCACAACATTGTGGCTAAAATCGGCACGATTAGCGTAGTGCTGCATCGCTGCCGTAGCACCCGCATACATCACCTTCGCAAAGCGACCTTCGCCCGAAAAGAGGATGCGGAACTGCTCTCTCGTTTCAAGCGAATACAATCCGTTCCAATCGGCAACCAACTCGGCAAAGCCCACCTCATCGTGATACTGCAACGCCAAACCCTGCACCAAGCGGTTATCCGCCAACCACGCACTGCTGAAAAACGCCTCCGAGTAGTGACCAATCATCTTCTCGCGGCGGAACAAACCCGCCACTGCGCCATACTTTTCGCTGTGGAATTGATAGTACGCCACAAGGTCTATGTCGTCAAGAAAGCGCACCGAGCCAAACATCTTCTGCATATTGACTCCTGCACCGAGCGAGTGTTTCTCGTTCCACTCGAAGCGCAACACGGGCGCAAGCGAGATGCCGAAGAGCGTTTCGGAAGCACCAAGACCGCTGCCCGAATACTCCGTATTGTCGAAATCGAAGTTGAAATCGGTATCCAAATAGAGCCTTTCACTCTGCGCTAAAGCACTGAGTGATAACATCAAAGCCACTAAAAATATGATACACTTTCTAACCATTTCGCAAGTACGCGCGCATAAATCGGTCAAAAATAGTGAAAATTTTTGAAATAATGATTACTTTTGTGCGAAAAATAAGAACAAAAAAGAGCCAATGGCTAATGGCTAATGGCTAATAGCCTTAAAAATTCTATGAAAAAAACAACTAACGCCGAGCTTGGTCGCCCCTCAGTCGAGGAGTTTCGCAAGATGGAGAAGATGCCCGTAGTGGTGGTTTTGGACAATGTCCGTTC
>SUZQ01000066.1 GCA_015059875.1 Rikenellaceae bacterium
CTTTTTTACCATAAAAAATAGAGATTAGTAGAAACCGTTTTCTACTAATCTCTAAAATATCGCTGTAATTTACAAATTTATAAGCAATTACATCTTTAGTCAAGCGCCGCTTTTGGCATCATTACCTAAAAATAAAAGATAGGAAATTTGGTTTCCTATCTTTTATTTTTTTTGTATTCGAGTGATAACTCTACAGATTCAGGCTCTTGCGCAACATACTCAAAATACCAAGAGGTGCAGCTGTAGATAAGTGCTGCATTGTAGAGAGATGCTTAAGTGTTGGAACTTCGTCAAGCAGAGATTTGAGAGCTGGCTCGAAATATGCGAACGAACGCGAAATCTGACCTCCAAAGAGTAGACACTCTATGTTGAACTCCTCAAGCAGCGGCTTTAACTCCGATGCGAGAATCTCGCCGACACGACGGAACGACTCAAGAGCCTGTTCGTCGCCTTGACCGCACATACCACCAATCATTGCAACGGTAAGGTTGTCGGGGTTCTCCTCGCCACGCACCTCTGCGTATGAACGCAAGAATCCGCGTTTCGAGGCGTAGTCCTCAAGAACTCCATCCTTGTACGGCTTGTTGTAGATAGATACCGCAGGCGAACCCATCGGAGAGTATTGAATCTCTCCATCTACCGTATGCGCAAATCCAAGACCTGTGCCGAGAGTAACGACTGCTACATTCTTGAAGCCTTGTGCTGCTCCAAATGATAACTCGCCAGCTACTGCAGCTGTAACATCGTGCATAAACACGACAGGCATATCTGGGCCAATCTCAGGCAGACTCTGAAAAAAGTCTTTCACCGAGAGCTTTTCCAATGCTGCAAACTTGTGCGTCATATAGGAGATTCCCGTATGGTAGTTGAATGGGCCAGGGAATGCAATACCTACTCCAGCAAGCGTATATCCGTTGTACTCGGCAATAGAATTACCGTGAGCAATTACCGTCGCAAATGACTTCTCTATTTCGAGGCGTGTGCCATCTGAGTTAATCGGCACCGAGGTTTCGGTGTTAGGTAGCAACTCCCCATCGAGAGTTGCTACCACCGATTTTACGAATGTTCCACCTACATCAAGTAAGAGAAAGCACTTACTATTCATTCTCGAATCCCTCTTTAAGAGTTGTCTTGTGAACGCAGATTGGCTCCAAACCGAGGTTCTCGACTACGAACTCACCCATAGCGGCAGGAACAACTGTCATATCCATAAACTCTGCGTCGAAGTAGTACTCAGGGTTAGCCTTCGAACGGATACGAATCTTGTCGCCATCAACCAGTGTTAATACTACGAACTTGCCGTTAGTGTTGTCCTCGATCGACTTCTCGAACTCCAAGCGACGCAACGAGAAGTACAACTCGTCGCACTCACCAACGATATACTCTGCCCAATCATCGCCCTTACGAACAAGACGAGGCTCGTGTACGATAGTGCCGTGGATTGCGCTTGTACGACGGCTGAAGTCCAACACGCGCTCTCCGTGCCAAGTGTGGATTGGGCGTGGCTTGCCATCGAGGTCTGGACGGAGGTAGTCGTACAACTTGTAGGTGTACGAGCCAATTGTCAAGCTACCAATCTCAAGGATAACCTGATTACGACCAGACGAGTGGATAGTTCCTGCAGGGAGCATTACCTGCAAACCTGGCTTAGACTCCTCGTAGTTTACATACTTCATATAATCAACAGGCTTGTACTCTGTATCAGCCAACTTGATATCCTTGATAAACTGCTCGGCATCAGCATCGTCATTGAAACCGATAAAGGTCTTTGCACCATGACCTGTAACTACGATATAGTAGCTCTCGTCCTGACGGCCCAACTCATCATAGTTCTCCTTGTTGTACTCTGCACCCGAGTGGCACTGAATAGACATATTACCTGTTGAGTGGTACGAGTCGTCGTAGTTGAAACGAACAGGGAAGTACAAACCGAATCTCTTAACAGACTCAGCACCACACATTGCAACTGCATCGTGCTGAACGAACGAGTTGAATGGGAACTCCAACTTCTCGCCATCAGCCTCGATAACGATACTTACCTCCATTGGAATAAGGTCGAATACCCAAGCGCAGTTACGCATCTCCTTAGGAAGGTTACGCAACTTCTTCACATACGAGCCACCCCATACGCCCTCCAAATATACTGGCTTACAGCGGAATGGGTACTTAACCATTGTCTCAAGAATGTCGTTCAACGCCTCAACTGGCATCAACTGCATTGCGTCGAGGTTGTCGTTTCCAACATACCAATCAATCTCGCGATTCGAGAGCAACTGACCACGCAAAGTTACCGCCATCTCGAAATCAAAATAGTAGCAACGACGGATGATCTGGTTTGTTGGCTGTGGCTTCGACTGACCGAGGTTGATGTATGCACCGCGACGAATACGGAGGATAGACTCCTTTGGAGTAACATCGAAGTAGAACTTCGAGTCGTACAACGAGCGCAACTCCTCTACGAGAACACCTGCACCATATATGACAACTACCTTGCCCTTCTCTGCTGGTGCTTTCCAATCAGCAACCTGCTGCTTGTATGCCTCCAACTTTGCAGGATCGAATACACCCTTGTAGCCTCCGTGATAGATTCGACCATAGAGGAGGGTAGGGTCCTTCTTCTTATCCCACTCCAGCTGAGGGTCAATCATTGCATTAATCTCCTCCTCGCTTTTGAGAACTTGTGCGAAGTTGTATCGCTCAAGCTCTACGCCACGCAACTCCAACTGCTGTGTGAGCAAGTTGAGCAACTTTGTGAAATCGGCAGTGGTGTAACCCTCCCAACCGAGAACAATATTTTTAGTTGGCTCTGCTGCGAGTTGTGCAGCCAATTCTGTGGCAAGGCGAACAGCAGCCTTGAGTGTGCCGACAGTAACAGCGGCTTTAGTTTTTGCTTCAAGTACCGGACGATTGACGGCGCGTGGATCGTCAAACGGGTACGGATTATACATAAAACTCATCTTCTTGAAATATTTAAGTTTAACAACAATTATATTACTATCTCTATCTAATATCGTGGAACTCAATTCCCATCATATCGCACAAGAGTCCCAACTCCTCGCGGTAGTCGCCATCAACAACTGCAAAGTGCTGTGTCGTACCCACCTTGATAATCTCCTCGAAGAGACGCTTTACAGGAACCTCAGGACGGAAGATGGTGTGAGAGTAGGTTGCAAGGATATGCTCGCCTGGCAACGACTCAACCATTGTGCAAACCATCTTGTACTTACCCTCGCACTCAACCAGCTGCGCCATAGTCTTCCAGCCAGTAGACATACGATACCAAGCAAACGGTGCGCCTGCGTGCTTCCACTTGCTCTTTGCAAAGCGAACATCGCGTGCGATAATCACATTCTTCTGCCACTCTGGATCGTTGTGGTCGTTCGGGCCTGCGTGACCACCTGCAAATGTGCCAAACTCGTTCTCAATGTGGAACGGCTCAACGAAGTTTACATTCTTGCCAGAGAGCAACTTCAAAATGTAGGTCATAATACCTGCACCCATATCTGCCTCAGGAACGAGTACCGAAGTGTTCTCGTTGAACCAAGGGTGATAGAATCCAGCGCGCAAGCCTACCAAGCGGAACATTGCGGTGTCGATATCGTTGAATACCATAATATCGATATCGCTCGCCTCTGCCATATCTTTCAAACCGATAGATGCTGCAACCGACGCCTCGAACTTGTCGTAAGCCACATCGTCCATCATCTTGTAGTCGGTAGTGAGTTTATCGCAATAGCCCTTCAACTCCTCGGCAGGAATCGAGTCAATTGCATTGCCATAGTCCGAATATGCCAAGAAACGAATCTCTGGGCCGAGCTTTGTGAAGAGGCTATAAGGATCCATATAGGTAGACCACATCGCTTCGTTATAGTTAGCCAATAGACCGAGAGTAGAGTTACGCAAGATTGCGCGAACGCGAGCTGCTGCGGCATACTTCTTAATCTGCTCGTTTACCTCGTCGCGCGAACCCATTACAACCTTCACATTCTTGCGAGGCACGCGCTGAATAGAACCACTTGCCTCCAACGAACCTACGAGCGTTCCCGAACAGAGATACTCGATAAAGTCGTCCTCCTCCAGTGTGTCATAGAATGCCATCTTCTCCTTCGCAACATTTACGAAGATCATTGGAATCTCAGGCATATCGCGCAAGAAGCGAATCCATGCAAAGTCCTCCGACCAGGAGAGGAACTCTGCAATTACGAAATCGACCTTCTCGTTGTAGAAGAGTGACATCGCCTTCTCGGCATCCTCGCGAGTGTAAACGATACCAGGGAATGAGATATCGAGGAAAGATAGACGCTCCTGAATATCCTTAATTGCAATCTCTTTGCGATCTCCGTAAGTTCCGTGCTCGCAACCTACTCCGAGATCCTTGAATCGTGGCGATGCAACGAGCAACAAGCCCGCTTTCGCCTTTCTTGTTTTTTCGCTATTTCTCATTTTGTTGAAGTTTTAGAATGTCTCGTTGATAGAATAATTTTCCTCCTGCAATCATAAGCAATCCGCAAACTACCCAAATTGCAGCCAGAATTGTAAATCCGAGCGAAAGTCCCGAACTCTCCTTGATGATACCGAGGATGTAAGGTGCAAGTGCGCCAGTTCCGAAACCAATCATAATCATTACGCCCGAAGACGAAGAGTGGAATTTGGCAGGGATAACATCGTACAGTACTACATAGGTGTTAGCATCGAAGAATGCGCGTGCAAAACCAAAGATTGCCAATGCACCGAATACGACTGCAAGCGATGTTGAATGTCCCATATAGTAGATGCAAGGGGCTGCAACCAACAATCCAAGTCCCTGCATTGCTGTACGCCAAGCCGGCTTACCCTTTGCTCCAACCCAGTCGGAAAGCTTACCTGCGATAAGCACACCGAAGAACGCTGCGAAGTGGGTGTAGAACATCGAGTGGAAACCTGCATCTGCCGAGGTCATATTAAATGGAGCCTCTTGCAAATAGGTTGGCATCCAAGTCATGTAGCCTGTCAATACGAAGATCAAACCTGCGAAACCGATTGTTACAGTTGCCGCTGTAGGGGTACGGAAGATAACGGTGAAACCCTCTACCAAATCGCGAAGGAGATTTGATTTACCCTTTGCAGCACGCTCGGCAGCCACATCGCGCTTATCCTTCAAGCGAATCATCATAATGATAGCGTGGACTACGCCAATTGCACCGAATACGATAAATGCGTACTGCCATCCCCAAGCGTCGGCAATCTTACCTGCCAAGAAACCGCTGGCGATAATTCCGATGTAGTAGGCGGTCTGCACGATAGACATTGCAGTTGAGCGAGTGTTTGTGTGATACTCCGAGAGCAATGCGTTGTAGTTAGGACCAAACAACGCCTCTCCACCTCCAGTAGCAACAGAACGAAGGATAATCAATGAGATAAGACCTGTCGCCCAGCCGGTAAACATTGTCGCGATACTCCAGAAGAGAATGCAGAGCGTCAAAATCCATTTACGGCTGTAACGGTCGCCAATAATACCTCCGAGTGGCACCAAAATAGCGTAGAAAAGATTGAACGCTGTAGCGATAAGTCCCATATCGCTGTCGGTAAGTCCGAGTCCGTCGCGAATTTGTGGCAATACCACATTGAAAACTTGTCGGTCTGCCTGATTCAAGAAGTAGGCAACCCAGATAAGTGCTGTTACCTCCCATTTGGAAGGCAATAAACTCTGTTTTTTAGCAATTTGGCTCATTTTTTTGTGGTTTAGTTTTTTAATATTTGAAACAATTTCGTATCTTTGCAGTGGTATAGTGTGGTGCAAATATAGTGAATATATTGCAAAAAGACAAGATATGCCCCAAAAAAATTGCTTTATGAGAGAACAATTTAATGTTGATGTAAATCTTCGCACGCCGATATACAAGCAATTATTATCGGAATTTGAGCGTTTGATTGATAGTGGGGAGCTGCCTGTGGGTGCGTGTATCCCTTCGATGAATGAACTTTCTGCCCAACTTAATATCTCAAAGGAGACGGTAAAGAAGGTCTATTCGATACTTCGCGAACGAGGCGTGATAGAGTCTATTCACGGTAAAGGTTTCTTTGTTACTGCTCGTCAAGATGGGCGAAAGTTGCGCATATTCCTTTTGTTTGACAAGTTGAGCCAATATAAACAGATACTTTACGATGCGTTTATTGCCGAGATAGGCGATAGGGCGGAGATTACTATATATATGTATAATCAGAATATCGAGACTTTTGAGTCGTTTGTCGATAGCGCACTTGATAATTATGATTATTACTTAGTAACCCCACACTTTCCACTCGATGCCGAGACTCAGGCGCGCGCACTGAAGGCGTTGAAGCGAATCCCAAATCGAAAACTTATCGTTCTCGACAACTGGCTGCGCTCGTTGCAGGGTAATTATGGCGCGGTGTATCAAGATATGGCGAACGATATCTACGATGGACTAAGCTCTGCAATAGATGATTTACAGCGATACCATAAGTTGCATGTCATAATCCTTCCTACGAGTCTTTACGGCTCGCTGATTATGGTCGGAATTACCCGTTTTTGCGAGGAGCATGGTATCGAGGTGGAGTTCCATTATGACATCAACCAGAGTATGATGCAGCGCGGAGATCTCTATCTGCTGCTAAATGGACAACTCGGTATAGGTTTGGTTGAGGTTGCGCGCATAGCAGCGAGTCGAGGCTTGCGAATAGGCGAGGATGTTGGCGTGATATCCTATAATGACTCCTACTTGAGTGAGATTATTCTCGGAGGATTGACCACCGTTTCAACCGATTTCGAGCAGATGGGACGATTGGCTGCGCAGATGGTGCTGTCTAACAATTTTAAGAAGATTAAGTGCGACTTCAAACTTAATCGTCGTAAGACCTTTTAGAACGGAATAAAAAACACAGCTATGATAACGGTAAAAGATTGGGGCGTAGCTCGCTCAGGAGAGAAAATTTTGCAATACACACTGCGCAATAGCTGCGGTACGGAGGTGCGCCTGACAAATGTCGGAGCTTCGATTTGCGGAGTTCGCTTTGCAGACCGCGACGGCAATCTCGACGAGGTGCTACTCGGCTATGCTCACGGCGAGGACTATATCGGCGATGTTGCAACTTGCGGCAAAACGGTAGGTCGCGTAGCAAATCGCATCAAGCTCGGACATTTGGAGGTTGAGGGTAAAGTTTACCAGCTCGAAATAAACAACCTTGCAAACCATCTTCATGGTGGAACGGGTGGTTATGCCAACCTTGTATGGCAGTCGCAAATTGATGGCGAAAGCGTGGTTTTTACGCTCCATTCACCCGATGGCGACCAGAACTATCCGAGTGCGGTGGATGTTAAAGTGGTGTATCAGTTAAGCGAAGATAATGAGCTGATTTTTACCTACGATGCAGATAGCGACGGCACAACTCCGTTTATGCTCACAAACCACGCCTATTGGAATCTTTCGGGCGAGGCGTCGGGCGATATTCTCGACCACGAATTGCAACTCTCTGCGTCGCGTTCGTTGGAGATGACTTTAGATCATATCCCAACGGGCGAGATTCTCGATATTGTCAGCACTCCACTTGATTTTACCTCGTGGCGCAGATTCCGCGATGATATCTCAACTTCGTACCAAAACATCGATAAGAAGGGCGGCTATGGTCACTACTTCCCACGCGACGATTGGCGCAAGGGCGAGTTGCAGGAGATGGGCGTTTTGCGCGACAAGAGGAGTGGACGCGCTGTGCGATTCCTCACTACGCAGGCGGGATGTATGGTCTATACGGGTAACAAAATGTCGATAAATTGCCCAGAGACCATTTCGGGTGGTCGCTATGCAAACTACGCGGGTGTTGCCGTTGAGTGTCAGGGTTTTGTCGATGCGGTGAATAATCCGCACTTCCCATCCATTATGCTGCACAAAGGCGAGCATTATCACGAAAAAACGATCTACAAATTTGAGACGATTTAGTTAGATAACAAGATAGGAGGCCGCAGCCTCCTATCTTGTTGTTGTGCCTAAAAGTCAAGACCGACAATATATTGCTTGTAACGGCTCCAATTTTCGGCAGCCTTGTAGGCATCTACAGACTCCTTTGATACATATATTTTGCAACCAATTGGTCTGTCGCCTCCGTCGAAGTTGTCGAACACATTTACGCCAAGAGTCGGCGGTGTAGTAGGGCGGCAGTAGACACTCTCCAATACTTCGCAGTAGTAGAATGCGTAGTCGCCAATGCTCTGTACACTTGCAGGAATTGTAACTCTCTTCAGGCGGAAACTCTCGTAAAAGGCGTCGTGGCAGATGGATGTAACATATTCGGGGATAGAGTACTCAGTTACGCCTTTTGAGGCAAAGTGTCGCAACTCGTTGTCGATAATCAAACAGCGATTATCCTCCGAGGCGAACTTACCGTATATGGCTGACATCCCGTTGCAGCCGAAGAATGCAGAGTCGCCAATCTCCTCTACGCTTGCGGGGATGGTGATGCTTGCCAACTTCTGACAAACCGCGAATGCCGACTCTCCGATGCGGAGTGTACGCTCCGAGAGAGTTATACTTTTGAGCTGAATGCAACCGTAGAATGCCCAATTTGCTACCTCGCTAACGCTGTTTGGTAGCGAGATGCTTGCGAGGTTTTCGCACTCGCAGAACGCCTCCTCGCCAACCTTTGTAACGGGGGCATCAAAGCAGATCAAGCCCTTGCCGTTTTCGTAGGTATTGGAGATGATTGCTGCACCGAATGCGTCTGCTTTCAGAGGCATGACAACCTTTCCATCTTTCGACTCGTAGGCAATCTCTAAATACTCACTCTTTACGCCCGATTGAGCAATCGCAATAGAGGCTGACAAATCCGCACCTTTGCACTGCACGGTGATAGCTCCGTTGCGCTGCTCTGCACTGTTGTTCGGTGAAACAGAGAACTTTAACTCGCTTACACCTTTATTGCCTTCGCTGTTTACGATGGTTATCCACTCGCTATCGCTTGTCGCGCTCCAATGGTGAGAGGCGTTTACTTGAATGGTGTATTCGGCCTCATTAAACCACACCTCCATCGAACTCTCGGATAACTCCAAGAGTGGAGCCTCTGGCGTCTCGTTTTTACATCCTGTGGCAACCGCTAAAATTATTGCCAATAGTAATAGAATCCGTCTCATAATATACTTCTATTTTAATCGTTAATAGGAGTGTTGTTTGTTCGTACGAAGTTACTTTTGCAAATTTAGTCGTTTTTGTCGAGTATAACAAACGAAAATTACAAAAATTATTCGTACCTTTACCGAGTTAATTTGACTTAGTTTAAAATGAAACTCTTTGATAAGATAAATTCGTGGGCAAGCAGCTTTGTGCGTAAGCGTCAAATCTCGCTCTTCGATAACGACGAGGAGAAGTGGCATCTCTACATCTCGCCCGCAACAGCTACGGCAATTAGTGTTGCTGTTGTAACGCTCATATTGGGCGTATTGTTGGTGTTGGTGGCGTATACTCCGATGCTCGATTTGATGCCTGGTTATCGTACCCACGCAGGTCGCTCGCGCGAGATGCTTATTCGCAGCATTGTGCGCATCGACTCGTTGGAGCGCAAGATGAACGATATGCTTACCTACAATGAGAATCGTATACTCGTGGTTAGCGGTAAGACCCCTGCAATGCAATCCGTAAAGAGTGATTCGTTGCAGCGTAATAAGTCGTTTGTTGCCCCTTCGCAGGCCGATTCGCTTCTGCGCCAGAAGATTGAGCATAATGAGAATTATCGCCTGAACGAGGCAAAACCGAGTGCCGCTGCGCAAAGTTCGTTGAACACGGTAACCCCGATGTATGGCATCATCTCGGAGCGATTCAACTCGAAGGGATTGCTTGGTGTGCGCCTCAATGGAGCTAAAGATGCGCAGGTGTCGGCGATTGCTGACGGCGTGGTTGTCCTGAGTGAGTGGACTCCAGATGCAGGCTACTATGTGATAATTCAGCACAAAAACAACTTTATCTCAATATATCGCAACCTCTCTGGTGTGCTTCTCTCGAAGGGTGCGCAGGTGAAGGGCGCACAGTCGATAGGCTACGCGGGTAGTAGCGACGATAGCGAGTTGTCGATGCTCGAATTTGAGCTTTGGCGCGAGGGAAAGGCTGTAAATCCCGAACTATACATAATCTTCTAAGTGATGAAACAACGACTCTCAATACTTGGCTCGACAGGCTCGATTGGCGTGCAGACTCTCGACATCGTGCGCGAAAACCCTGATCGTTTCGAGGTTATCTCGCTAACCGCCCATAGTAATTGGCAACGGTTGGCAGAGCAGGCGGTGGCGTTCGATGTCGATACGGTTGTCATCGGCGATGAACAATACTATAAGCCACTCAGTGAGGCCCTTGCAAAATATCCGATAAAGGTCTTTGCGGGTGATGACTCCATCGCTGCGGTTGCTGCTGCGGGAAACTGCGACACAGTGGTTAATGCGCTGGTTGGTTATGCGGGTTTGGTGCCTACGGCTCGTGCGATCGAGGCGCACAAGCGTATTGCATTGGCGAATAAGGAGACCTTGGTGGTTGGTGGTGCTACGATTATGCCTATGGCTATAAAGCATCACGCGCCGATACTTCCGATAGATTCCGAGCATTCGGCTATTTTTCAGTGCCTTATAGGCGAGCAATCGCCTCTGCGTCGTCTGATTATAACTTGTAGCGGAGGAGCTTTGCGCGATGTGCCGAAGGGGCAACTTGCAGATATTACTGCGGCTCAGGCTCTGCAACATCCTCGTTGGAGTATGGGTGCAAAGATTACTATCGACTCGGCTACGCTTGTGAATAAGGGATTTGAGGTTATTGAGGCGCATTGGTTGTTTGGTACGCCAGCCGAGAAGATAGATGTCGTGGTGCATCCCGAATCGATAATTCACTCGATGGTGGAGTTCGAGGATGGCTCGATAAAGGCGCAGTTGGGTGAGCCTGATATGCGAACTCCAATCAGCATTGCTCTGATGTATCCAGAGCGTGCCGTGCGCGATACTGCACCGTTTGATTTTGTGAAGAACTCCTCGCTGACATTCCGCGAGGTTGATAACGATAGATTCCCTGCGCTCGGCATCGCATACGACTGCCTGCGTCGCGGAGGCTCGGCAGCGGCTACGATGAATGGCGCAAACGAGATTGCCGTAGCTGCATTCTTAGCCGATAAGTGTCGCTATACGAATATTGTGGGTGCGATAGAGTATGCTCTTGCGAAGGCGCAGTTTGTTGCTCAGCCATCACTTGCCGAGTACGCTGAGATTGATGCGGAGTCGCGACGATTGGCTAAGGAGCATCTGAAATTGTAAGAGGCGAGGTGGTGCGCAATGAGTTCCTACGATAAGAATAGCATAAAGAGGTTTGCGATTAAGACCTGCTACTACCTCATAACGCTCGCCTCGATAGCGTTAGCTGCGTGGGCGTTGTATTACGCTTTTCGCTGCGTAGAGATTCATTTCGCCTATTGGGTGGTGGTATATGTTGCCATTGCAGCATATCTCCTCCTTGCGATTAAATTTGCACGCTCGAGAAGGAGAGGTTTCCACAAATTCTTGGCGCATAGCTTTTTGCTGCAACTGATACCTATCGTAGCATCAGTGTTGATATTCTGCGTAGTGCCGCGTATGCCTAACAGAGTGATTGAGAGGGTAGAGCAAGAGGAGTTCGGGCCATACAAACCTTTGCAGGGCAAGGTCTCGACATACGAACGCGCATTCAACGATATGCAGGATGTTCAAAAGAGGGCTGCGCTTACAAATGGATTGCCCCCATTTGAATCTCGCGCTCAGATTGAGGAGCAATATAGGGAGTTGCGCAGAAAAAAGACGCTGGTGAAGATTGAAACAAACTCGAAGTATGTAGTGCGACCTTTGACCTATTCTGCTCCCTATGTAGTGCCAAAGGTGGAGGAGTTGTTGGATGATATTGCCGATTTGTTTCAGCAAAAGACGCAGTCAAATACGAGGTTTATGGTTACGAGTGTACTCCGTACCGAGGAGGATATCAAGAAATTGAAGCGCGTAAACGGGAATGCTTCGTCGGCTTCGTGCCATTGTAATGCTACTACGATTGATATCTCCTATGCGCGATTCGACCAAGATCTATTTCGTCCTCGCGATGGATATCAGTTGCGCTTGGCATTGGCACAAACACTGCACGAATTGCGTAAGGCGGGGCGTTGCTATGTTAAACGAGAGAGAAAACAGTATTGCTACCACATAACGGTAAGATAAGAATTGAGGATTGAGAATTGAGAATTGAGAATTGAGAATTAAAAGTATTATATATGGATATTTTAATCAAAGTTTTACAGTTTTTTATGAGCTTGACACTGCTTGTTGCGGTGCATGAGTTCGGACACTTTATTATGGCGCGCATCTTCAAGATTCGTGTCGAGAAGTTCTACATCTTCTTCGATGCAGGTTTTTCGCTCTGGAAGAAGAAGTGGGGCGATACGGAGTATG
>SUZQ01000067.1 GCA_015059875.1 Rikenellaceae bacterium
GTTGTACAGCCTACGACTGCCAACGCTACAACTGCCAAGAGAACTTTGAATAAGTTTTTCATCTTGTTTTTGTTTTAATTAGTTAATAGTTAATAATTTATGTTTTAAGTTAACTTGTTGTTTCTTTCTTTTGTAGGGGTTCTGGGGGTTATAGGGGTTTTAGGGGAAATTGAGAATTGAGAATTGAGAATTAACTACTCACTACTCGTTACTCACTACTCACTACTTAAAAGGTTTCCGCTCTAACTCTCTAAAACTCAATATATTAAACCTCAAAAATCCCCCTCCCCCGAAAAATCGGGAAGGGAATTAGCTGTACAATCTTTGCAAAGATATAAAAAAATGTCTAAAAACGGATAAATTTAGAAAAAAAGATAAAAAATGTGTCGATAATAAGCAATTATCGGAAAAATTTATAACTTTGTACCCTTAAAGGTTTTGTAACGAAAGAATTATGTCAGAATATAAACTGAAAATTGGCATTACACAAGGAGATACAAACGGTATTGGCTGGGAGGTTATAATAAAGGCTCTCTCGCATCCGTCAATGATAGAGCTGTTTACTCCTGTGGTTTATGGTGCTAAACATATTGCAGAGTTTTATACACGCGGTTTAGAGGGCGTTGAGCCGCTGCATTTTAATATTTGCAACTCAGCAGCTGAGGCTCGTCGCGGTAAGATAAACCTCGTTGAGTGCGGCTCGAAAGAGTCGAGAGTGGATGTCGGACACGCTACGGAAGAGTCGGCTAAGCAGGCATTCGATGCACTCGAAAAGGCGAGTGCCGACCTTGTTGAGGGGAATTTGGCAGCCGTTGTGACTGCGCCTATAAGCAAGGAGGCGATGCAAAAGGTCGGTTTCGGTTTTACGGGCCATACCGAGTATTTTGCATCTAAGGCAGAGGGCGAGCCGATGATGATTATGTGCAGCGATATCTTGCGTGTGGCGTTGCAGACAGTGCATATTCCAGTGGATAGAGTTGCGGAGTCGCTCTCTGCTGAGAAGATTACCGCATCGCTCGTTGCCCTGCGCCAAACCCTGAAGCAGGACTTCGGAGTTGTTGAGCCAAGAATAGCTGTTCTGTCGCTCAATCCCCACGCGGGGGATGGCGGACTGCTCGGCTCGGAGGAGGAGTCTATTATCCGCCCTGCGATACAAGAGGCTGCAAATCAGGGCGTGTTGGCGTTTGGCCCTCTTGCTGCAGATGGTCTGTTTGCGGGTGGCGGATATAAAAAATATGATGCAATACTTGCTATGTATCACGACCAAGGACTTACGCCATTCAAAGCCTTATCGCCTGATGGAGTAAACTTTACGGCAGGCTTGAACATTGTTCGTACATCGCCTGACCACGGCACAGCTTTCGATATTGCGGGCAAGGATTTGGCAGATGCACAGTCGATGCGTAGTGCTATTTACGAGGCTATAGATATAGTTCGTCGTCGCAATGACTACAAATTTTGGAGTCGTAATCCTCTCGAACACTTCGAGCGCGAGAAGGGTAGAGATGTGTCGATGAAGGACTTGCAGGTTGCAGAAGAGAACTAAATTCGTTCTGATTGGCTCTTTTTGCACGAGTGCTTCGAACGCCAAAATCCTCACATAGGCTTACTATGCTGCGGTTTTGTCGCCTTGCATCGCACAAAAATAGTTCAATCACCTCCGAATTTGAATAAATGGAGGAGGAGCATTTTGAATTTTGCATTTTGCATTTTGAATGAGCTAATGGCTAATGGCCAATAGCTAATGGCTAAAAAAAATAGCGCAACTGGGAGGTAATCCGTCTCGTGATTGTGGAGCCTCGAAGGCGCAAAACATAAACAATTAAAAACTTATAAAAGCAGTATGATTAAAGTTTCGTTTCCCGATGGCTCGATTCGTGAGTTCGAGCAGGGGGTAACAGCCTACCAAGTTGCAGAGAGTATCAGCCCTCGTTTAGCTGCGGACTGTCTGGCTGCTTCGGTAGATGGTGCGACTGTGGATATGTCGCACGCATTGGCGCAGGATTGCGCAATTAAGTTCTTCAAGTGGGATGACGCTGAGGGTAAGCACGCCTTCTGGCACACATCGTCGCACCTCTTGGCTGAGGCTTTGCAGGAGTTGTATCCGGGCATTAAGTTTGGTATCGGTCCAGCTATTGAGCAGGGTTTCTACTACGATGTAGACTCTCCAACTCCAATATTGGAGGCAGACCTCGCAAAGATTGAGGCGAAGATGACCGAGTTGGCTCGTCAGAAGGAGGAGTTGGTGCGTACCGAGGTCTCAAAGGCTGACGCTCTCAAAACCTTCACAGAGAAGGGCGATGAGTACAAGTGCGAATTGATTTCCGACTTGGAGGATGGTACAATTTCGTTCTACACAAATGGCACATTCACAGACCTCTGTCGTGGTCCACACATCCCACACACAGGTCACATCAAAGCTATAAAATTGACCGCAGTAGCAGGTGCATATTGGCGTGGTGATGAGCATAATAAGATGCTCACCCGTATCTATGGTATTTCGTTCCCGAAGAAGTCGATGCTCGACGAGTATCTTGCGATGCTTGAGGAGGCAAAGAAACGCGACCACCGCAAATTGGGTAAGGAGTTGGAGTTGTTCACCTTCTCGCAGCGCGTAGGTCAGGGCTTGCCTCTCTGGTTGCCAAAGGGCGCAGAGTTGCGCGACCGCTTGGAGCGATTCTTGCGTAAGATTCAGAAGCAGTACGGCTACCAGCCTGTAATCACCCCTCCAATTGGAAATAAGGATTTGTATGTCACTTCGGGACACTACGCAAAGTATGGTAAGGATTCGTTCCAGCCTATCCACACCCCAATCGAGGGCGAGGAGTATCTGCTCAAGCCAATGAACTGCCCTCACCACTGCGAGATTTATCGTAGCAAGCCGCATTCGTACAAGGATCTCCCTGTTCGTTTGGCGGAGTTCGGAACGGTGTGCCGCTACGAGCAGTCGGGCGAGTTGCACGGATTGACTCGTGTACGCGCCTTCACGCAGGATGATGCCCACCTCTTCGTTCGCCCTGACCAGCTTTTGGAGGAGTTCGAGAAGGTTATGGATATCGTGCTTTACATCTTCAAGACCTTGAAGTTTGATAACTATACAGCTCAGATTTCGTTGCGCGATCCTAACAACAAAACCAAGTATATCGGCTCGGACGAGAACTGGGAGAAGGCAGAGTCTGCAATTATTCAGGCTTGTAAGGATAAGGGAATGAACGCAGTTGTAGAGTATGGCGAGGCAGCGTTCTATGGCCCTAAACTCGACTTTATGGTTAAGGATGCTCTTGGTCGTAGCTGGCAGCTCGGAACTATTCAAGTGGACTACAACCTCCCTGAGCGTTTCGACTTGACCTACAAGGGAGCTGACGATAAACTCCACCGCCCAATTATGATTCACCGTGCGCCATTTGGCTCGATGGAGCGATTTGTGGCAGTATTGTTGGAGCATACAGCAGGTAAGTTCCCATTGTGGCTCGCTCCTGACCAGGCTGTTGTTCTCCCTATTTCGGAGAAGTACAATGGCTATGCAGAGGAGGTTGTTGCATACTTGAATGAGCGCGATGTTCGTGCGCAAATCGATGACCGCAACGAGAAGATTGGTCGTAAGATTCGCGACAATGAGTTGAAGCGTATCCCATACCTCCTCATTGTAGGAGAGAAAGAGGCTGCCGAGCGTACCGTATCTGTCCGCGCACAGGGCGAGGGCGATAAGGGCTCGATGACTCTTGAGGAGTATGCAAATTATATGTCCGACCTTGTAGCAAAGGAGGTAGAAGCAATATAAAATGCTAAAGCATTAAATTAAAAATTAAGAATTAAAAATTAAAAAAAAGCTAATGGCCAATGGCTAATAGCTAACAGCTAAAAAGAATGGCAGGATTCAAACCGTTTACGCCACGCCCGGCAGGAGCTCGTCCGGGCAACCTTCCTCCTCGCGGACGCCGTCCCGAGAAGGAGAACCCACACAGAATAAATGAGGAGATTACGGCTGACACCGTTCGCATCGTAGGCGACAATGTTGAGCCTAACCTTGTTGTGCCAATCTCGAAGGCGTTGCAACTCGCTGACGAGATGGAACTCGACCTTGTTGAGATCTCTCCTAACGCTCAACCTCCGGTATGTCGCATTGTCGATTACCAGAAGTTCCTCTACCAACAGAAGAAGAAGCAGAAGGAGATTAAGGCGAAGCAGACCAAGATTGTGATCAAGGAGATTCGTTTCGGTCCGCAGACCGACGAGCACGACTTCAACTTCAAACTCCGTCACGCTGAGAACTTCATCAAGGAGGGCGCAAAGGTTAAGGCCTATGTGTTCTTCCGTGGTCGTAGTATCGTATTCAAGGAGCAGGGCGAGATTCTTCTTCTCCGCTTTGCTCAGGCTCTTGAGGAGATTGCCAAGGTTGAGGTTATGCCACAGTTGGAGGGTAAGAAGATGAATATGATTCTTGCTCCAAAACCCAAGAAAAATTAATTTTAAGCAGAGATAGCTGCGTTAAACTTCGGTAGCCGAGTTGCTCACATACGCTTAGTATGCTGCGCACTCGGCTCCTTGTTTGCCTTGCTCTCATCTGCTTAAAAGTTAATTTTTGTAGTGTAAATTAAGCCCCCTTTACAGAAAGGGGGTTTGGGGGATAGGTAACACACTCATACTAATTGTCAAATTAGTATGCTGCGGACTCGCTTTCTTAATCCCTCTACGAGGGCTTTTGATTGCTCCGCCTTGGCATAGTCTGCAAGCATCCTCTGCTCTCGGCTTAATCGCAATCTTGTATGCCTATAAATCGTCTAATTAAATTTGTTCTTTTGGTTGCAGAGAATTCCCTCAATCATCTCTGATTTTTAGTGCTGTGAATAATGTCGCTTGAACCACTGCGATAAGCGAGTTCCTCACATACGCCAAGTATGTTCCGTGCTCAAATCTTACCTGCCTAAAACCAGCCTAATTAGAGATATAAAAAAGCCGAGCAAAAGCTCGGCTCAATTAGTATTTAGTTTTGCGTTTTCCGCTTTCCGTTTTTACATCATTCCACCCATACCGCCAGCTGGCATTGCAGGCATTGGGTTTTCTGCCTTCTTCTCTGCCAAGACACACTCGGTAGTGAGGAACATCGAAGCGATTGATGCTGCATTTTCGAGTGCAACACGCGACACCTTTGTAGGGTCAATAATACCTGCGTCGAGCAGATTCTCGTAGCGGTCATCGCGAGCGTTGTAACCAAATGCACCCTCGCCCTCGCGCACCTTATTTACAACTACCGAACCCTCGCCACCAGCGTTGTTTACGATTTGACGAAGAGGCTCTTCGATAGCGCGCTTCACAATCTGAATACCTGTAGTCTGATCGTCATTCTCGCCCTTCAAGCCCTCAAGAGCCTCGATAGCGCGGATATATGCCACACCGCCACCAGGAACGATACCCTCCTCAACGGCTGCGCGAGTAGCAGCGAGAGCGTCGTCTACGCGATCCTTCTTCTCCTTCATCTCAACCTCAGTCGCAGCTCCTACATAGAGAACGGCTACACCACCTGCCAACTTAGCAAGTCGCTCCTGCAACTTCTCTCGGTCGTAGTCCGACTTCGAAACCTCGATCGAAGCGCGAATTTGATCCACACGAGCCTTGATAGCCTCCTTATCGCCACAACCATCCACAATGGTGGTGTTCTCCTTATTCATTGTAACCTTCTCGGCACATCCGAGAGCCTCAAGCGTTGCATCCTCCAAGCGCATACCCTTGTCAGTTGAGATTACCGTAGCACCTGTCAATGCTGCAATATCCTCAAGCATCTCCTTGCGACGATCTCCAAAGCCTGGAGCCTTGCAAGCGGCAATCTTCAAAGTGCCACGCAACTTATTCACTACGAGAGCCGACAGAGCCTCGCCATCAACATCCTCGGCAATGATAAGCAACGCACGACCACTCTGAGCTACAGGCTCCAATACGCCCATAATCTCCTTCATTGTCGAAATCTTCTTGTCGGTAATGAGGATATATGGCTTCTCCAACTCGGTCTGCATCTTCTCGGTGTTGGTGATGAAGTAAGCCGAGATGTATCCACGGTCAAACTGCATACCCTCTACAACATCCACATAGGTGTCTGTTCCCTTTGCCTCCTCGACAGTGATAACGCCCTCGTTATTCACCTTTGCCATCGCCTCAGCGATAAGTTTACCTATATTGTTGTCGTTGTTTGCCGAGATTGTTGCCACCTGCTCAATCTTCGAATTGTCCGAACCAACCTCCTGCGACTGCGCGCGAAGATTCTCGACAACGGTTGTTACCGCCTTATCAATACCTCGTTTGAGATCCATAGGGTTTGCGCCTGCGGTAACATTCTTGATACCTACGCCGATAATAGCCTGTGCCAATACGGTTGCAGTTGTAGTTCCGTCGCCAGCGTCATCGTTGGTCTTAGATGCCACCTCGCGCACCATCTGCGCTCCCATATTTGCGAATGCATCTTCCAACTCAACCTCTTTTGCTACCGTTACGCCATCCTTTGTGATGTGTGGCGCACCAAACTGCTTGCCGATAATAACATTGCGGCCCTTTGGACCAAGTGTAACCTTTACTGCGTCTGCCAAAGCATCTACACCCTCCTTCAAGAGGTTGCGTGCCTCTACATTATATTTGATATCCTTTGCCATAACTATTCTTTTTTGCTTTTAGCCATTAGCCATTAGCCATTAGCCATTGGCTTTTTAATAATTCTCAATTCTCAATTTTCAATTCTCAATTGTTGAGAAATCTATTTCTCAACTACCGCCAAGATGTCGCGCTGCGCCATCATAAGATAGGTTTCGCCATCGATATTCAACTCGGTACCAGCATATTTGCCATACAACACCTCGTCGCCAACCTTTACCTCCATCTTAACTTCGGCAGTGCCTGGCCCTACTGCGATAACTTTACCAGCTGCTGGCTTCTCTTTTGCCGAATCTGGAATAATCAATCCGCTTGCCGTAGTTGTCTCGGCAGGATTTGGGAGTACAAGTACTCTGTCTGAAAGTGGTTTTACAGTCATAATCTTATCTCTTTTATTGTTTTCTGTTTGCCTAATTGTTTATCAATCTGCGTGCCAAGCGATGAGGCTCTGCCATTTTGGCACACTATCGCAAATAATCCTCGAAATAGTCTGTCACTTTCTGCATCAGATGCACACGCCACTTGCCATATACATTGTGCTTCGAGCGCGGATAAGGGAAGTAGTCCACCGCAACACCGTTGTCGATACATGCGTCAATAAACGAAAGTGAGTGCTGCCACACCACAACATCATCTATCGCGCCTTGACAAATCAACAGCTTGCCTTTCAAGTTCTTAGCCTGTGCTACGAGCGAAGTTGCAGCAAAGCCATCGGGGTTGCTCTTTTCATTCTCCATATATCGTTCGCCATACATCACCTCGTACCACTTCCAATCAATCACAGGGCCTCCCGCAACTCCAACTTTGAAAACCTCAGGGTAGTGAGTCATCAGCGATATGGTCATAAATCCACCATACGACCAGCCGTGAACGCCCACGCGCTCCTTGTCTGCCCACTTGTGCGAAAGGAGCCACTTCATGCCCTCCATCTGATCCTCCATCTCGGCGCGCCCACAGTAACGATGTATTGCCTTCTCATATTCACTGCCCTGATTGAGCGTACCTCGGTTATCCATCACAAATACCACATAGCCGCGTTGTGCCATATACATCTCCCAGCGACGCAGCTGCGCTTGGAACGAGTTGCGCACCATCTGCGAGTGTGGGCCACCGTAGACATAGAGAATTACAGGGTACTTCTTGTTTTCGTCAAAGTCGAGAGGCTTGATAAGGCGATAGTGGTTGTTGTACCTGCCACACGCAGATTTTACCGAGCCGAGTTCAATCGTGGAGTAGTTATACTCCTTTGCGGGGTTTTCAGCGCGGAAAATCTCGCGGTAGAACTTTCCATCCGTTGAGCCTACCGCCACTACGCGCGGAACATTCAACGATGAGTAGTTGTCCGAGAAGTGCTTGCCATCGGGCGAAATGGTGCAGTTATGCCAACCTTCGCCGCGAGTGAGTTGCTTTGACTTGCCGTTGCGGAGCGATACACAGAATAGGTGTTGCTCTACGGGTGAAACCTCTGCCGAGTAGTAGTATACTTGTTTTGCATCGTGCGTCACATAAGCAACATCGGCATCGACCTTTGTGAGTCGCTCAGTCGTACCCTTCGAGAGGGTGTGAATGTAGAGATTCTTGTAGCCGTCACGATTGTCCGTAGTGTAGATAAAACGGTCATTGTCGATAAAACGAATAGGGTTTTGCGGCTCAACCCAGCGGCCATTTTTCTCTGTCAAGATTGTCGCTATGAAAGCACCCGTTACAGCGTTGTAGGCGTTCAGATGCATCTCCTTCTGCGCGCGATTTACCACCTGCACATAGATAGTTTTCGAGTCGGGCGACCACGAGAGATTGGTAATATATCGCTCCTCGTCGAAGTCGGTCACGGCGAGATAGACAGTCTGCTTCGCTGCAACATTGTATACCCCCACCGACACGCGCTCCGAAGCCATTCCGTTCATCGGATACTTAATCTCGACCAACGAGCCCGTGCGTGATGTTATATCCAATAGTGGGAATGTCGTTACATGCGACTCATCCTTCTGATAGAACGCCACAAACGAGTTGTCGGGCGATGGAAACAGACCTCCATCAATGCCAAACTCATGGCGCGAAACCGCCTGACCGCAGACGATATTCTTGTCGGCAAAGTCGGTGATTTTATACTTTTTACCCTCTCCGTCGTGCCAGATGATGTTGTTCTCATGCAGGCTCGCACGATTGCGGAATGGGTTAGGCATGCCAATCAGTATAGGCTTGCTTGATAGAAGTTTGCCAGTGCGAATATCATACTGCTCAATCTCCTTGCCGTTGGCGTGTTCGTATATTGCAGGGTTATCCTTGCTGAAACGGATTTCGTAGTTCTTCGGTACGAGGTCGCGATTGAGAATCGCATCCTCCATCGTGAGTAGCTTGCGCTCCTCGGCAGTTGTGAAACCTACCGCACACAACGCCGCCACAATGAGTATAAATCTCCTCATTTAGAATAGATATTTTTCAGTTTTAACTCTGTTTACTAACACTTCGATGTCGCTCCAAGCCTCCTCGCCGAGTGTTGGGCCTACGACTTCGATGACCTTACCTGCGGTGATAGCACCGATAGTTCCACACTGGCGCAACGACAAACCCTCGCACAGACCGTGCATAAAGCCTGCTGCGTAGAAGTCGCCTGCTCCCGTAGTATCCACGCGCTTTGCTGCCGCCATAATTCCGATGTGGATGACTTCGCCCTTATGTTTTATAAGCGCACCCTTTGTGCCGATTTTCACCACTACAAGATCGCACATCTCCGAGATATATTGCAGTGCATTTATCGGCTCTGCCTCGCCCGAAAATACTCGTGCCTCATCCTCGTTTGCAAAGACGATGTCGATATGCTCCTTGACCAACGAGCGCAGAAAATCGAGATTCTCCTCCACGACATTGAAACTCGCCAAATCGATAGCCACCTGTAGCCCCTGCTCTTTGGCAGTGCGTACAGCGGTCTCAATTAGCGAATGCTCCTGCACCAAATACCCCTCGATGTATAGACAGTCGTAGCCATTGAATATATCGGCTGTGATATCCTCTGCGTGCATCTCGGCGGCTGCACCGAGGTGGGTAAGCATTGTACGCTCTCCATCGGGCGAAACGAGTGAGATACACTTGCCAGAGGGCTTGTCGGCACGGAAAATCTTACCCTCAATACCGAGATTTTGCAGTGCCTGCTCGAATCTGTCGCCCGTATTGTCGTGACCAACCTTGCCAATAAAACCAACCTCCGTTCCGAGGCGGGCCATTGCGCGAATGGTGTTGTCCGCCGAGCCACCGAGCGAAAGCGAGTGGGGTAGTCCTGCCACCTCTCTCGATATTTGTGATTGTAGTTCACTATCCACCAAAGACATCGAGCCACGCGCGATGTTGTGCGCGTGCAGAATATCCTCGTTTCGCAGATTTACCAATACATCCGTTAGGGCATTGCCCATTCCTATTACTCTCTTCATCTTTTGGGTTAGTTGTAGCTTGTGCTTAAATCGACAAAATCTTTACTAAATCAACATTCTCTTTATTCACATGCTTCGAGCGACCAAGTGCTTTCGAGAACGGCACATAGACCGTCTCCATATCGCGAATGCCAATCATCACATTGCGCTGCCCATCTTTCAGGGCTGTGATTGCCGCTGCACCAAGACGCGATGCAAGAATACGATCCGAAGCCGTAGGCGAGCCACCACGCTGCAAGTGTCCGAGAATTGTTACGCGGGCATCATACTGCGGAAACTCCTTCTTTACGCGCTCCGCCAAGCCCATAGCTCCTCCCGTTGCAGGATTTTCGGCAACGAGTACTATAGCTGAGTTTTTGCTCTTGCGGAAACCGTTGTCGATAAGGTTTTTCAGCTGGTCTGTTTCGGTCTCCATTTCGGGGATGATTGCCGCCTCTGCACCAGATGCAAGCGCACCATTCAGGGCGAGATAGCCTGCCGTGTTGCCCATAACCTCCATAAAGAACAACCTCTCGTGTGAGGTTGCTGTGTCGCGCAACTTATCCACCGCCTCCATAATGGTGTTGAGTGCAGTGTCGTAACCTATTGTTGCGTCAGTACCCGACAGGTCATTATCGATTGTTCCGGGTAGAGCCACGATTGGGATATCAAATTCGTTGGCAAAATTCTGCGCTCCCGTGATTGTGCCATCGCCACCAATAACCACCAAAGCGTCAATTTCCTCTTTGCGCATATTTTCGTACGCTTGTTTTCGTCCTTCCGCGTCGCGGAACTCAGGACAGCGCGCAGTCTTGAGAATCGTGCCACCTTTTTGTATGATGTTGCTTACGCTCGAGGAGGTGAAATCTACAATCTCTCCCGTAATCAAACCTTTGTAACCACGCATAATGCCTTTGACGCGCAACCCGTTATATATTGCTGTTCGCGTCACAGCGCGAATTGCCGCATTCATACCCGGCGCATCGCCTCCGGAGGTCAATACTCCGATACACTTAATTGCTCCCATAGAAACTTGCAATTTTTCAAAAATAACTCTCAAAGATAGGAAATAAAACTGAGAACAGAAAACTAATTTTCAACCTTTCATCTCCATAATCTCGCTACTTTTCCTATTTCCCTCTTCGCTCTATACGCATACGGTGCATTCTCTCTTTGAAACCGCCGTTATCGAGGAACTGCTCGGAAAGTGATGTAAGTAGCTGATGCAATAGATAATCCTCCTGTCTGAGTAGTATGATTGACATATTGGCTACTATGTCAAGAGAGCGTGATTTGGCAATATCCAAAATAGTTTGATTGCTGCTGTCAATACCAAGTTTGCGCATCGCAATAAACTTGTCGGAGTCGGAACTCCACTGCTCATAACCATTAACACGCAGATAGTCCTCATAATCCGCCAGTAGCTCCTTGAAACTCGCCTTTGCAACATTGATAAGTTTGATGCCCATCTCGATTGAGGTGTCCATATCTGCGTTACCCTCAATAATATTTTGCTTACCCGAACGAGCTGCTTGAACCATCTGATCTATTGTTCGGTTACCACGCTCAAATGCCAAATATGCAAAGTGATAGGTTATGTCGTATATTAGTTCAGCCTTACGATAACATATTAGATTTCGATGGTCACCTTGCGATTTGATTAGTGTCATATCATTCATAGGTCTTCATTTTTACAAAGATAGTCAATTTATTAGAGAATTTAAGGAATATAGAGAATATAGTGAGGAAACTTTTATTTCCCTAACCCCTCTAACCCCCAAAACTCTAAACACACTAAATTCCCTAAACTCTCTAAATTCTCTAAATGCTCTAAACTCCCTAAACTCCCTAATCTCCCTAATCTCCCTTTTTCGCATTTTTCGCAACGAAAAATGCGCTCCTCGCAATAAGGAGCGCAGTTTGTCTATAAGATAACTGATCTATTTTACCAGTATTGAATTGCTACATAATTTCTACATACATCTTTGCTTGTGTGATTGCTGCCTCAACTTTCTCCTTA
>SUZQ01000001.1 GCA_015059875.1 Rikenellaceae bacterium
AACGCCCGATATACTTCACGCAGGTCTATGTCTTGCAGAAGTTCGGCTTGTTGGACTACTTGCAGTTTGACGGCTACGCATACCGCTTTGTGCCGATTCTCACTCCGTACAAAGATTCGTGGAGCATTGGTCGCATCGACGCTGACTACGCCTACGACAAGTTGATGAATACGATGCGTTACGGCAACCTCGCCGACAAGCGTGTCTATGTGGACTACTTTACGCAGTACAACTTGCAGGTGTCGCGCGCACGCGAGGCATTTGCGCGTGTTGCTCGCGAATATATCAAGCGTGGTGATAACGAGAGCCTTCGGCGTGCCGAGGAGTTGCTCGACAGAGGTTTGGAGGTGCTGCCGATAGACCAATTACGCTTTACCGAGGCCAACACCTTCCCATTTATCGAGTGTTACTACGACCTCGGTTTGAACGAGAAGGGCGATGCGTTGCTGTTGGCGTATGGCGACAATTTGATCGACTATATCGAGTACTACTTGCAGTTCGATGGTGTGCAGGGCGACTTGGTTGCAGATATTATGTACGACAAGATGGACGAGTTATCGCGTTTGTACTACCTCGCAGCCTACTACAACCGTGAAGATGTGGTCTATGGCATAAACGAGTACTACCGAACCCTCGGCGCCGAGGATAAGGATTTGATTCTCACCCAGCGCGAGAAAGACTCGCTCGGCATTCAAGGCGCACCGAAAACTAAGCTGTAAGCTAAAGGCTATTAGCCGTTAGCCATTGGCCATTGGCTTTTTAGTGAAATTAGAGAAATTAGGGAGTTTAGCGATGCTATTCTCCCTAATCTCATTAAATTCCCTAAACTCCCTACTGCCGGGTATCGTTTTCGATACCTATGGCATGGAAGGGTTGCTCTCTTTGATAATTTGGTCGAATAGGTGTTCCAATTCTGCGGCTAATCGCCAATCATCACCGATATGCATCTCAATACCTTCACGATTGATTCCTTTCAAATTGATTAACAAGGTGTAGTCGTGAACGAGAGTATCATTATTTTGCACAAGGTTTACCGATGAATGTTTTTGTGCAGTAGCACCTCCTATAATAGCACCCGTCTTACCTCCCCAAAAATCGCCAGCCAAACTGCTAATAACAACATTTTTTGTATCTGCTGATGTTGTAATACTTCCGCTAATATTACCCTTGGTAATTTGACAATTATCCACTAATTTATATGATGCAATATCAGCAAAAGGGAATGCAATATCGTTTATATATATGACTTTATGATTAACAAATAGTGCAAAATAGCCATAATCCGTCAGGTCGTTAGGGCGTATAACTCTATCAGGTGTTCCGTGCTTTTCGGTTAAAAGTTCTAACGCATTATCTATTTTCGACTGGGTAGATTCAATCTTTTGCTGTTCCCTCTTTTGTGCATACTCCTTGTAGGCTTCTTGTTGTTGGAGTTTCTCCTGTTTATCACTATTCTTCGCAACAATAATCACTATAGCTATCGCTGCAACAATTCCTATAAGCCCCAATATAACAACAATATTCTCTACAATTAGAGCAAGCATAACGACAAAAACAACGAAAGATGTTATGCTACCAGAAATACTTGTTCTCATACTACTCAACTTTTTTGATAGTAATTCCTTCTATATTAGAATTTACATAGTGCATGAATTTCGAAAAGTTCGCAGGTGTCCACTGATTACTTACATAAATTCTTTTGTTGCCAAAAATTAGAGGGATAAATCGGCGAAGTTCTTTATCCTTAACCTCTAATTCATCACGAACTACGCCATGTGAGCCTTGAAGATTAGAAGGGAAAACATTTTTCAGCTCATCAATCGTCAATGCGCTTCTATTTCTCAAATATGTTTGTATTACTATTGCGGGTGTTTTGCATTTCCCATAATTACCTTCGCCATTTACCGAATACCGAGAATAATCCTTCTCCGAGTAGTTTTTTTCAGTCTTTACATATATTTGACTTTGCGGCTGTTTAACACTAATACTTGTAGATGTCTTCGATGTATTATAAGTCTCGCTAATGATACTTTTTACTAAATAGGATAATTTATTAAATGTGTCTTGGTTAATATTTTCGTTATACACCTTTTGTATAAAATATCTTACTAAATCGTCAGATGGAGATAACAATTCACTCTTGATTAAGGTTTCTAACTCTTTTTTGTATTTGCGCTCTTTTGCTGAATTTAATATGGCATCAATGTCAAAATATGATTTACAAAAGAGTTTCAACTCCTCTATTTCACTATCGCTAATATTCGACATGTCAATCTCGTAGAATGGTTGTACATCCATTATGTTAGCAAGTTGAAGATCAGCGTAAAACCTATACACGATACCATTTGTCAGGATACCAAGTTTTGTTTCAGGAGAAGCATTGTAATAACGATATAACTGATTTACATGTGGTGTTAAATCTCTTACCCCACAATGTTTGCATTCTATTAGAATAACAGGCTTATTATCATTCAAGATAGCATAATCGACCCTCTCCCCATTTTTTATTCCTATATCACATTTTATCTCTGATATAAACTCGGAGGGATTAAAAACATCATATCCTAATGCTATAAAAAATGGCAGAATTAGAGAACGCTTTGTTTCTTCTTCGGAGTGCAAGATATTCTTATATTCATTTATACGCTCTGATAATTGCCTAATAGACTCCTTAAATTCCATAGTTTCCTCATAAATGCCCACCAACCCCGAATAAGGCGTTATTCCAAAAAGAAAGTGTGAGGTTGATTTTCGTCTATTTGATAGAAGGTTCTGACAAAACCTTTGAGAAGATAAACGATTGAAGCCCCACACTTGAATAGTATGGGTATACCAATTCTGGCATAGCGTCATAACTATACAAGGAATGAGTGCTATTCGCCGTTCCTTCTCATTGAAAACTGTCAGATTCTCTACCAAGAACAATACGAAAGACACTTTCTATATGTCTGCAATCCGAGGACTGCTCCACAAATTTAGAAATTATTTTTGCAATCTGCAAAAATTAGATATTCCGTCATTGCGAGAGCCGTAGGCTCGTGGCAATCTCCATTATAGTAATTAAAGTAATAGAGGGAGAATCCCACGCTCATTACATTCGCTCGGAATGACAAGTTTTTTATTAGCAAAAAGCCAATGGCTAATGGCTAAAAGCTAAAAGCCCTCAAATTTATTTTCGATAGTTGCAAAGTTGCGCTAATAAATAGTGGTTATTAGCGGTAGTTAGGGGTTGTTAGCGGAAATTAGAGTGGCGCACCCCTAATAACCTCTAACCGCCTCTAACAACCTCTTGTATAATTGCGCCACAAATCCGCCACAAATCCCTAACAAAAGTTTTAACTTTTAACTTTTAATTTTTAACTTTGCACCAAACAAAAAAGCTAATGGCCAATGGCTAATAGCTAATAGCAAAAAAAATATGGCAAAACTTACACTCTACAACACGCTGACTCGCCGCAAGGAGGAGTTCAAGCCGATAAACGAAGGTCGTGTCGGAATGTATGTCTGCGGACCAACCGTATATGGCGATCCGCACCTCGGACACACACGCCCCGCAATCACCTTCGACCTCTTGTTCCGCTACTTGAAGGCAGAGGGCTACAAGGTGCGCTATGTGCGCAATATCACCGATGTTGGTCACCTCGAACACGATGCCGATGAGGGCGAGGACAAAATCGCAAAGAAGGCTCGTTTGGAGCAGTTGGAGCCTATGGAGGTTGCCCACTACTACACCGAGCGTTACAAGACCTTTATGGCGAAGTTGGGTGTGCAAACCCCATCTATCGAGCCTCACGCATCGGGACACATCATCGAGCAGATCGACTTCGTGCAGCGCATCATTGATGCCGGCTACGCCTACGAGTCGAATGGCTCAATCTACTTCGATGTCGAGAAGTACAACAAGGACTTCCGCTACGGCGTTTTGTCGGGCAGAAACCTCGACGATATCGTAACCGACACCCGTCAGCTCGATGGTCAGCAGGATAAGAACCACTCCTACGACTTTGCGTTGTGGAAGAAGGCTGCACCGGAGCATATTATGCGTTGGCCTTCGCCGTGGAGCGATGGTTTTCCAGGTTGGCACATGGAGTGTTCGGCAATGAGTACCAAGTATCTCGGTGAGAAGTTCGATATTCACGGAGGCGGTATGGACTTGATGTTCCCGCACCACGAGTGCGAGATTGCGCAATCTACCGCAGCTCTCGGTCACGACTCGGCTCGCTACTGGGTACACAACAATATGATTACCATCAACGGCAAGAAAATGGGTAAGTCGTACAACAACTTCATCACCCTCGAGCAGATGTTCAATGGCGACCACCCTGCCTTGGAGCAGGCTTACTCGCCAATGACCGTGCGTTTCTTTATCTTGCAGGCGCACTATCGCTCTACGCTCGACTTCTCGAATGAGGCGTTGCAGGCAGCAGAGAAGGGTTTGGACCGCTTGATGAAGGGTATCGAGGCGTTGCACAAAGCCCCTGCTTCGGCTTCGTCATCGTTCGATGTTGATGAGATTGAGAGTCGCTGTGCCGAGGCTATGGCTGACGACTTGAACTCGCCAATCGTGATTTCGACTATGTTCGACTATGTTCGCCTCTTCAACCAGCTCTCGGAGGGTAAGCAGACCTTGACCGCCGAGGATAAGGCAAAGGCTGAGGCAACCGTGCAGCGTTGGGTGTTCGATATTCTCGGTTTGGAGAACGAGAAGGCAGAGGCTGCGGGTGGCAAGGATATGGTATCGCCACTTGTAACGATGCTGCTCGATATGCGTATGCAGGCAAAGGCGGATAAGAATTGGGCTTTGTCCGACGAGATTCGCGATAAACTCACCGCTATCGGCATCCGCGTTAAGGATCGCAAGGATGGTTACGACTGGGAGATAGAGTAAACTTTTCTCTCCCGATACAGGGTTGCGGTAGTAGCTCAGTTGGTAGAGCATTGGCTTCCCAAGCCAAGGGTCACGGGTTCGAGTCCCGCCTACCGCTCAAGAGGCGCGTCTAAGTAGACGCGCCTCCTCTTTTTCGCTGTATGCAGAACTCTGGCAACTTCGTTGCCCACCTTCATTAGAGCAACCTCTCCAACGACTGCAAGTTCTTCTCGTTAAGCAACTGCTTACCCTCGGCAGTATAAGCGTAGTCGATGCGCTCTGCAAAATGGCTCTCTACCTTGTTGCGAACAACCTTCATCGTGCTATTTACAAGTCCGTTCTGCTCGGTGAACGGCTCGTCGACAATCGCCAAAGCAGCAGGCAGCCAACGGTCAGGGAACTCCTCGCCAAACTCGCCACCTGTGCGGTACTTGCGAATCTCGGCATCAATCAGCTCCGCTGCCTTTGCAGCATCGTTACCAACCTCTCTGCGCAATGCCTCCTTATTTGGCACTACGATAGCAATGGTATAAGGGTTTTGGTTGTTGTGCAGAATAATCTGGTCGATATATGGCGACTTATCCACCATAGCCTCCTCCATACCCTCTGGGCTATACTTCTCGCCATCGCTCGAAATCAACAAGCTCTTGAAGCGACCAAGAACATAGAGGAAACCATCCTTGCCCATATATCCCATATCGCCCGTATGCAACCAGCCATCCACAACGGTTTCAGCTGTTGCGGTAGGGTTTTTCCAATAACCCGCCATAACATTCTCGCCCTTGATAACGATTTCGCCCTTCTCGCCCAATGGCATCTCGTTGCCCTCGTTGTCGAGAATACGCAATTCGAGTGGCTGAATAACCTTGCCCGACGAGCCGAAGCGATGACGACCTTTGCCGAGCGAGTTTGCCGAGATAATAGGTGTCGCCTCCGACAAGCCGTAGCCCTGCAACATCGGCATACCCACAGCGTAGAAGAATCGCTGCAACTCCGAGTCGAGCAACGCTCCACCTCCTACGAAGAATTTGATATTGCCACCAAAGCCTTGGCGCACCTTCTCGAAGAGAATCTTGTCGAACAGAGCCACAAGTGGTTTCAACACAAAACGCCAACCCTTGCCCTTGGTGTAGCCATCCTGATTGTATTCGTATGCAACCTTCAAGGCAAACTTAAAGAGTTTCTCGACAGTCGGGCCCTGCTTGTGAATCGAAGCCTCTATATTCTTGCGGAAGTTCTTTGCCAAAGCGGGAACAGACAACAACACATGCGGCTTGACCTCGCGGATATTTACAGGAACATTCTTCAATGTCTCAAGCGGAGTGCGACCAACCTGCGTTGTAGCTACCGAAGCACCGCAAGCCACCATAATATAGAAGCCTGCAACATGGGCAAAGCAGTGGTCTAACGGAAGGATTATAAACATCGTATAGTCCGAAGGAATCGAGATACGAGTCAGTGCCTGCTCGACATTTGCAGTATAGTTACGATGAGTCAAAATCACGCCCTTAGGATCGGCAGTAGTACCCGAAGTGTAGGTTATTGTGGCGTAGTCGTCGTTCTGAACGGCGCGACCAACAGCCAGAAACTCCTCACGATGCTCTGCGAGGTACTTCTCGCCCATTGCATTCAACTCCTCAAGACTTATCTCGCCCTCCTGCAACTCCACATCGCCCCACACGATGATGTGCTTCAAGAGAGGCAACTGCTCGCGGATTTTACGAATCTTCGGAAGCTGATTGCGCGAAACAAAGATAGAGCAAACCTCAGCGTGACGCAAGCGGAACAAGAGGTCGTTCGCCTCCTCCAACTTTATCGACAACGGCACACTGATAGCACCCGCATACAAGAGTCCCAACTCCGAGGTAATCCACGCATTGCAACCCTCCGCCAAGATTGAAACCGCCTGCTTCGGCTCAATGCCGAGAGCAGCAAGTCCTGCACCCGTTTTCAGGGCTATCTCGCGAGTCTCGGCGTAGGTTGTCGGCTCGAACTCGCCAGAGGTTTTCTCAAGCAAGAAAGTCCTTTCGCCAAACTTCTCAACCGATGACTCAAAGAGGTCTATAATTGTTTTTTTCATATTTTTCAGCTCTTAGCCATTGACCTTTGGTCTTCACCGCTGCGTTTCGGCATAGTTTGCAAGCAACCTCTGCTCTCCACTTAATCGCGGCGGTGGCCATTAGCCATTAGCTAAATTAAAATTACACCTATCAATTTAATCCATCTTCAATACGGCCAAGAACGCAGTCTGCGGCACTTGCACCTGACCAATCTGTCGCATACGCTTCTTACCGGCCTTCTGCTTCTCCAAGAGTTTACGCTTACGCGAAATATCGCCACCGTAACACTTCGCAGTTACATCCTTACGCACCGCCTTTACCGTCTCACGGGCGATAATCTTCGCTCCGATAGCCGCCTGAATAGCGATATCGAACTGCTGGCGCGGAATTAACTCCTTCAACTTCTCGCACATCTTGCGGCCAAAGTCGTAGGCGTGGTCGGCATATATCAACGACGAGAGCGCATCCACAGGATCGCCATTCAATAAAATATCCAACTTTGCCAACTTGCTGACCTCGTAGCCCGTGCGGTGGTAGTCGAACGAGGCGTAACCCTTCGAGATACTCTTCAACTTATCGTAGAAGTCGAATACAATCTCCGACAACGGCATCTCGAAATTGACCTCCACGCGGTCTTGCGTGATATATGTCTGATTTTTGAGGATTCCGCGCTTGTCGATGCAGAGTTTCATCACAGGGCCGAGGAAGTCCGCCTTGGTGATAATCTGCGCAAGAATATATGGCTCTTCAATCTTCTCAATCTTGGTAACCTCTGGCAAACCCGATGGGTTATGCACCTCGACAACATCGCCCATCGTGGTCGTAATCTTGTAGGACACATTCGGTACGGTGGTGATAACATCCATATCGAACTCGCGATAGAGTCGCTCCTGAATAATCTCCATGTGCAACAATCCGAGGAATCCGCAACGGAATCCGAAGCCGAGAGCCAACGAACTCTCTGGCTCGAATGTCAGCGAGGCGTCATTCAGCTGCAACTTTTCGAGCGAAGCTCGCAAATCCTCGTATTGGTCTGCCTCAACGGGATAGACTCCCGCAAAGACCATCGGCTTAACATCCTCAAAGCCTGCGATAGCCTCCGTACAAGGTTTTGCCACCGAAGTGATCGTATCGCCCACCTTCACATCCTTCGACTCCTTAATACCCGAACAGATATAACCCACATTGCCAGCCTTCAGCTCGGCACAAGGCTGCATCTTCAACTTCAAAACGCCAATCTCGTCAGCATCGTACTCCTCGCCCGTATTGAAGAACTTTACATGCTCGCCCTTCTTGATCGAGCCGTTGAATATGCGGAAGTAGGCAATAATGCCTCGGAAAGGATTGAACACCGAGTCGAAAATCAGAGCCTGCAACGGCTCATTCTCGTCGCCCTTTGGTGCAGGAACGCGACTTACAATCGCCTCCAACACCTCGTCTACACCCTCGCCTGTCTTACCCGAAGCGCAGAGAATATCATCGTGGTCACAGCCAAGCAGATCAACAATCTGATCCTTCACCTCGTCAATCATAGCCGAAGGCATATCAATCTTGTTCAGTACGGGGATAATTTCCAAGTCGTTGCCGAATGCGAGGTAGAGGTTCGAGATGGTCTGCGCCTGAATACCCTGCGTAGCATCTACCACCAACAGCGCACCCTCGCACGAAGCGATAGCGCGCGACACCTCATACGAGAAATCGACATGTCCTGGGGTGTCAATCAGATTGAGTGTATATTGCTCGCCATCACGCGCCACATAGTTCATCTGTATGGCGTGCGACTTAATCGTAATTCCCTTCTCGCGCTCAAGATCCATATCGTCCAAGACCTGCGACTGCATCTCGCGCTGATTCAGTGTATTTGTAGCCTCCAACAAACGATCCGCCAAAGTAGACTTGCCGTGATCGATATGGGCTATAATGCAAAAGTTTCTTATTTTCTTCATAATCGGGACAAAGATAGGAAAAAAGTCGCAGACTTTTAATTAAAAATTAAAAATTAAGAATTAAAGGGTGCTATTGCGACCAAAAATAGCACTAACAATCTTCTCGGTAGTGCCACGATGCTGTCCGACATAGAGCTTAGCAATAGCGGAGAGGCGAGCAAGATAGTCGGCATCGCTCTTCAACTCGTCGAACCACGACTGTAGCTCCTGCTCATCTTTGACCGAGCGACCTACGCCCAGAGCAATCAGATCGCGAGCCTCCTTAAACTTGTGATATTTTGGCCCAAACGCTACGGGCAAACCATAGACCGCAGCCTCCAAAGTGTTGTGAATACCTGCTCCGAAACCACCGCCTACATACGCCCACTCTGCCGAGCCGTAGACACGCGAAAGCAAGCCCATAGTATCAAGCACAAGCACCTGTTTATCAACAAAATCACTCTGTGGCAATTGGCTATATCGTACAGCTCCACCCTTCGCCTCGCACAAGATTCGCTCAATGCGCGACTCCTCCATTTCGTGCGGAGCAACAACAAACTTTATATCGGGATTTGCGTTGATAAGCGGCAAGAGAATCTCCTCGTCAGCACCCCAAGTCGAGCCAGCTACAAAGAGCCGTTTTTCGCCCTTGAACTGCTCCACGACCTCTACCCTCTCTGCCGCCTCGGCGATGGTTGCTACCCGATCGAAACGGGTGTCGCCCGCCACAACGACATTTGTAACGGCAATCTCGGCAAGCAGCTCTCGCGACGCTTCGTCTTGAACAAAGAGCATCTCGAACGAGCGTAACGCCTTGCGCCAAATCGCCCCAAACGGGTTGAAGAATATCGACTTACGACGAAAGATTGCCGACACGATAAAGGTGCGGATATTGCGTCTGCGCAACTCGGCAAGCATATTGAGCCAGAACTCGTACTTTACAAATATTGCTATTTCGGGTTTTGCTACATCGAGAAATGCCCTTACATCGCGTTTGGTGTCGGCTGGGATGTAGAAAACATAGTCGGCATTCGGGTAGTTCTTGCGCACCTCATAGCCCGAAGGCGAAAAGAAGGTCAATAAGATTTTGTAGTCGGGATAGTCGGCTTTGATTCTATCGACGATAGGTCTGCCCTGCTCAAAATCGCCGAGCGAAGCGACATGCACCCACGCAATCTTCTCGCCCTCGCCTATCGCCTCTCTCATACGGTCAAACATCCCCTTGCGCCCATCACACCAGAGTCGCGCCTTGGGATAGAGAGGCGCAACAAGGCGGATAAGTGCCGCATATATGACCATACAAAGATTATAAAACCACATCTATTCGTTATCTACACGGAGTGCAAAAGTATCTCTTTTTTCCCAAAACACAAATTTTACCACCCATATTGCAGGGCATCCTCAATAAATCGCAACGAAACGACCACCTCGCCCGCAACTTCGATAGCTATAAGCGAGAATCGTGGCTCGTAGGGGAGTCTGTGTTGTGCCATATATGCCGAGGCCGCACGACGCATCGCGCGCAGCTTCTGGCTATTGATGGCATCTTCGGGCGAGGTCATTGAGTTTGCCTTGCGGGTTTTGACCTCGACAAAGTGCAACTCATCGTAGCGCAAGGCGATAATATCAATCTCACTCTTGCCCTCGCGCCAATTCTGCTCCACAATCATAAAGCCATTTTGGCGCAGATACTCCACCGCCGCCTGCTCACCCAACGCTCCGCGTTGCTGCTTTTCGGTCATAATATTCATTAGCTATTAGCCGTTGGCCATTAGCCATTAGCTTTTTTATATAAATTTACCTCTATCTACTTATAATAAGAATGATAGGTCGTCACCTGCATTTACCTCATACGCTGCGATGCCCTTTTTGAAGATACGCATCGGGCGAGAGCCGATAAGCTCCAACTTGCCATCAATGTAGCGAAGCATACAACCCTCGCGCAAGCCTACAACATAACGACGCGGATTCGCCTCGATATACTCTTCGATACGCTGCTCACGAGTCTCACCTGCGTGACCTTCAGGATTTGCATCGAGGTAGTGCGGATTGATCTGGAACTTCACCGCCCCGATAGCCTTGAACGACTTTGGCTCAACGATAGGCATATCGTTTGTGGTGCAGATTGTTGGACAGCAGACATTGCTACCTGCCGACCAACCCACATACGGAACGCCCTCCTTCACACGACGGAGAATTGCAGTCATCAGGCCCTGCTCCTGCATCTTCTTTGTCAGGGCGAAGGTGTTACCTCCACCGACACAGATTGCCTGCGCCTCCAAAACCGCCTTGCGCGGATTCTTCTCACGATGAATCGAGCGCACCTTAACGCCAATCTCGTCGAAACGCTCCTGCACCTTGCGCTCGTACTCGTCGTAGGAGAAGGTAACGGCTGCATAAGGGACAAAAATAACCTCACTTACGCCCTGCAAATGTTCGCCAATTCGGGCAATCGGGTACTTCAAATATGCCTCTCCGGCATTAGTCGAATTTGAGATAAGCAATAATTTCATATATCTGTCTGATTTTTAGTTATTTACAATTTTCGCAAACTCTTTTGTTAGTAAAATAATCATAAATTTATGCCAAAGATAATAAAAAAGTGTTACATTTGCACCGTCGGTTTTTTATAAATTTCGCTCTTTAGCATCAAAATTGTCAATAGAACGGTGCTGGGAACGGAAAAACCGAAAAATTTGAAATAGAAGAAATTACATATACAACTAAACTATTGTTAAATTAAAAACTGAAAGTTATGTCAGAGATTCAAGAAAAAGTTGTTAAGATTATCGTTGACAAGTTGGGCGTTAAGGAGTCTGAGGTTACTCCAGAGGCTACCTTCACTGGCGACCTCGGTGCAGATTCGTTGGATACCGTAGAGCTCGTTATGGAGTTCGAGAAGGCATTCGGCGTTCAGGTAGAGGACGAGGCTGCTGAGAAGTTCCAGACTGTAGGTGATGTTATCAACTACATCGAGGAGCACAAATAGTCTTAACGACAAACACTGAATTTACAACCAATCAAGCGTACAGATGAGAGAGGCAAGAAGAGTTGTTATTACGGGCATAGGCACTATCAATCCGATAGGAAACAATGTGGAAGAGTACTTTACCAATCTCGAAAACGGTGTTTCAGGTGCAGCCGAAATAACTCTTTTTGATGCAACAAACTTCAAATCTCGTATCGCTTGCGAGGTTAAAAATTACGATTGGAGCCAATACTTTGAGCGCAAAGAGGTACGCAAATATGACCGTTTCTGTCAGTTTGCACTCGTTGCGGCAACCGAGGCTGTTGAGGATGCGAAGTTCGACTTCGATAACCTCGACAAGGAGCGTGCGGGCGTAGTTTGGAGCTCTGGTATCGGCGGAATCCAATCTTTTCACGATGAAGTAATGGGCTGGGCAGAGGGAGATGGTATCCCTCGCTTCAGCCCATTCTTTGTACCCCATCTCATTACCGATATCGTTGCTGGACACATCTCCATCAAGTATGGCTTGATGGGCCCTAACTATAGTGTCACTTCGGCTTGTGCATCCTCAAATCACGCTATGATTGACGCACTGAACCTCATTCGCTGGGGCAAGGCTGATGTTATCGTCACAGGAGGCTCGGAGGCCCCTATCACCATCGCTTCGGTGGGCGGATTCTCCTCAATGCACGCACTCTCGACTCGCAACGACGATCCGCAGCACGCCTCGCGTCCGTTCGATATCGATCGCGACGGTTTTGTGATTGCTGAAGGTGCCGGAGCCCTCGTATTCGAGGAGTACGAACACGCAAAGGCAAGAGGGGCAAAGATATATTGTGAAGTTGTCGGCGGTGGAATGTCTGCGGATGCCCACCACATGACTGCACCACATCCAGAGGGTAAAGGGGCTATCATCTCTATGCGCGAGGCGTTGAACGATGCCGAGTTGAAGATAGAGGATATCGACTACCTCAACACCCACGGAACATCGACTCCACTTGGCGACATTGCCGAATTGACCGCCGTAAAGGCTCTCTTTGGCGACCACGCCTACAAGATGAATATCTCATCTACAAAATCTATGACCGGACACCTTCTCGGTGCTACGGCTGCAATCGAGGCTCTTGCCTGCGTTATGGCGGTGACTCGCGATATCGTTCCTCCGACTATCAATGTCGAGACGGTAGACCCACAGATTGACGAAAAACTCAATTTAACAATCGGAAAGGCTCAAAAGCGCGAAGTTAAGTGCGCCATGAGCAACACTTTCGGTTTCGGAGGTCACAACTCAACGGTGATATTCCGAAAGTTATAAACCCACAACTATGTTTGACTTTATACTTCGTCCGATACGCCGTAACTTCGGACGCGACAAATCATACTATCGAATCATTGACGATATGTTCGGCTTCATTCCGAACAATATCGAACTATATAAGCTCGCTCTAATTCACAAGTCGTCGTCCATCGAGATTAGTGGTCGCAGCATAAATAATGAGCGACTCGAATTTTTGGGAGATGCCGTAATCGAGAGCATCACTTCGGACTACCTCTTTATCGAGTACCCCGACTATGACGAGGGCAAACTCACAAAGTTGCGCTCGAAGCTCGTTTCCCGCCAATCGCTCAACGCCATAGCCTGCAAGCTCGGTTTGGACAAGCATATCATCTGCTGCCGTTCGATAAATGCTACGCAGAAGCACATCTACGGCGACGCCTTCGAGGCGATGATGGGAGCAATCTATCTCGATCAGGGATACAACTTTGCAAACCGCCTGCTTATCAACAAAATCTACTCGGCAAATCTCTCTCTTGAGGAGGTTGATGAGACCGAGACCGACTTTAAGAGTCGCCTTATCGAGTGGGGACAGAAGAACCACCATACCATCGTATTCCGCACGAAGGGAACACCTACGGGAGCTGGTGCAACACGCAATTTCCACAGCACGGTACTCATTGATAATCTTGAGGTTGGACACGGCATTGGAGGCTCGAAGAAGGAGGCTGAGCAGCGTGCTGCGCAGTCGGTATCGCACGAGCCAAGCGACGAAGAGTGCGCACGCATTCTTGATCGTTTAGACAAGATGGAGAAGTAGTTTTACAAAAAAGAGGAGCAATGCAGGAGATTCACACGAAGATGGCGGTACGAGGCATTGAGGCTCTCGACGATAGCGAGCTTCTCGCTCTGCTCTTGGAGAGCCGGGGTTTGGCGGAGGAGGTGCTGCGCGAGTGCGGCTCGTTGAAGAGCGTTGCCCGCACACCTGCATCGCGTCTGCGTATGGTGGCAGGACTCGGAACAAAACTCGCCGAGCGAACCCTCGTAGCAGCCGAGATAGGTCGCCGCATTGCTGCCGCAAACGGAGCTATTGAGCAGAGCATCACATCGAGCGATGATGTCGTGCGGTTGATGCGCCCGATGCTCAAGGAGCTGAAACATGAGGAGTGCTGGGTAATATTCCTCACAAACTCCAACCGCATTATTGAGCGTACCCGCATAAGTCAAGGCGGGGTACAAGCTACCGTTGTGGATCAACGACTTATCGTTAAACGAGCTTTGGAACTCCTCTCCACACGCATTATCCTCATCCACAACCACCCATCGGGAAATGCCTCTCCGAGTGGGGCTGACTTTGATATCACCTCGAAGGTTAAGGCGGCAACAGCCCTCTTCGATATTCAGTTGCTCGACCATATTATAGTGAGTGCTACCGATAGCTACTCTTTTAAGAGTAGTGGCAAATTGTAAAATCACAAACAAATTATCTGCTATTTCTTTGTCATATTTCTCTATTTTGATTAACTTTGTGAAAGATTAATCATAAAACACAACAATATGAGAAGAAGAACCATTGCGCTTGGCGCACTCTTTTTGGCTACCATTATTTCGGCTCTCATCTACATCTTTGTCGAAGGGAACAGTAATGAGCCTTACACCATCAAGAATGGAATGATTCATTTTGCAGAGCCTGAACGCGCTGAGGGGCAGACCTCAATGCTCGGTTTTGCGGCAGAGCCTATCGACACCGTGCGTGTAGGTGTCATCGGCCTTGGACAACGCGGTTGTGGCCCACTCAAGCGTATGTCATTTATCGACGGCGTGAAGATTGTGGCAATCTGCGACCTTCATCAAAAGAATCTCGACAGAGGTCAGAAGCGACTTGAGAAGTATGGTATGCCGCGCGCTGACGAGTATATCGGCGAGGAGGCTTGGAAAGAGCTTTGCAAACGCGAGGATATCAATCTCGTCTATATCGTAACCGATTGGCCTTCGCACACACCTATGGCTGTCTACGCTATGGAGCAAGGCAAGCATGTCGCTATCGAAGTTCCTGCGGCTACCTCTGTTGCAGAGTGCTGGCAGTTGGTTGACACCTCGGAGCGTACTCGCCGCCACTGTATGATGCTCGAAAACTGCATCTACGACCACTTTGAGCTGACTTCGCTCAATATGGTACAGCAGGGCTTGATTGGCGAGGTTATCCATGTGGAGGGTGGCTATATCCACGCTCTTGATAAGTTCTGGTCAAGATTCAATGATAATTGGCGTTTGAAGTTCAACCAAGAGCATAACGGCGATGTCTACGCTACTCACGGCCTTGGCCCAATCTGCTATGTGCTGAATATTCACCGCGGTGACCGTATGACTCACCTCGTTTCGATGGATACCGATTCGTGGAAGGGTAAGGAGCTTGCAAAGGAGTCGCTCGGAACAGAGGAGTTTGCAAATGGCGACCACACCTCAACCCTTATTCGTACCCACAAGGGTAAGACAATCGCGTTGCAGCACAATGTCTACTCGCCACGCCCATACAGCCGTCAGTATCAGCTGACAGGTACAAAGGGGTTTATCAACAAGTACCCTACTCCGGGTATCTTGCTCGAGCATGACTCGATGAAGGATAGCGGCGTAGTGCCAAATCACGAGGATCTCTCGTCGCACAAATTCTTGCCACAAGAGGCGTTCGATGCTCTCGTTGAGAAGTATCGCCACCCTATCCAGAAGGAGCTTTTGGAGAAGGCGTTGAAGGCTGGCGGTCACGGAGGTATGGACTTTATTATGGACTACCGCCTTATCTACTGCTTGCGCAATGGCTTGCCACTCGATCAGGATGTATACGATGCAGCCGAGTGGTCGTGCATTGGCGAGTTGTCGGCAGCCTCTATCGAGAATAACTCGATGCCTGTAGCATTCCCAGACTTCACTCGTGGCGAATGGGATAAGTTGAAGGGACACACCTTTGCAAAATAGTCGAACAAAAAAAGCTATCTTGAAGATGGCTCCCTCAATGACATACTTTAGAAAGGCTCTGTCTGACCTAAAATCGCACTTCAAGCGGTTACAGTCGGCAGAGCCGATTCTTCATAACGGAGAGATTGTCGTCAGCCGCACCCACGCCGCCATAGAGACGGAGGTGATGTGGAACCGCCATCGCTATCTGCTCTCGCTACCGTTCAAAAGCGAGGATATACACCACTTGGAGAGGCTTGAATCGAAGGCGAGGGAGATCGGGCAAGGGCCTCTAATCGAAAATATTATCCTCTACGATGAAGTGACACTACTCAACTCGGTGGGTAACTCATACAGCTATGATGTTGTTTTACAGGATATTTCATACGGAGTGCCACTACATGAGGCTGTTCTGCTCTACAAGAGCGAAGAGTTGCTGCAAGCCGTGCAGAGGATGAAAGAGCGTCTTGATGCGATAGGCTTCTGCCATAATAATCTCCGTCCAGCAAATGTTCTGCTCTCGCCAAATGGTGTAGCTCGTCCAATTAGGTATTGGTACGCGAAGTGGGAGCGTTTCTCCGATAACGACACGCAGAGATTGACCGAGATTATCAACCAATACGCCCATCCCGAACACGACTCCGCGAGAGCCTCCTTTTTGCCTACAACTCACGCACAAGAGGGGCTTAAATCGGTCGCTCACGAAGGTATTACTCGCCTCTGCAAGGGTGGCCGTTATGGATTTGTCGATAGTGATAAGACCATGATAACGCGTTATGTATACTCGTGGGCGAGCGACTTTATGGAGGGGCGCGCCATCGTAGCCAATGGGCGCAAAATGGGCGTGATAGACGAGAGAGGCAAGAAGATTATACACTCCATATACGACAATATCGAATTTGATGTTGAGACAGGCATATTTACCGCCACGAAAGAGGGGCGTCACTACTTGATAGATTACAATGGCGACTTGATTAATAATAAGGTTTCCCCTACCGCAAAGGAGGATAGAGGACAATGTAAATGGTTATGCCGTTGTTTGTGTAACACACTCTCAAAAAAATAGCTCAGCTAAATTGTCGTTTTCTCGATTCGTTTTAGTATATTTGCGCATTGATTGGACTTGATACACCACTTTGACATTCAAAATTGGAGGTGATTGAGGAAATTTTGTGCATTGCAAGGCGGTGAGTCCGCAGCATACTTGGCGTATGTGAGGAACTCAACGACCGCAGCAAGGTGCAAAATTTACCAATCAGAACAATTTTAGAACAAAATGTAAAAACACAATACGGTATGACACAGGAAGAACTATTTAAGAAGTTGATCGCGCACTGCAAGGAGTATGGCTTTATCTTCCCTTCGAGCGAGATTTATGATGGTCTGGGCGCAGTTTATGACTACGGTCAGAATGGTGTTGAGTTGAAGAATAACATCAAGAGATATTGGTGGGATTCGATGGTTAAGCTCCACGAGAACATTGTGGGTATTGATGCTGCCATCTTTATGCACCCAAAAACTTGGGAGGCTTCGGGCCATGTTGCAGCCTTCAACGATCCGTTGATTGACAATAAGGACTCGAAGAAGCGTTATCGTGCCGATGTGCTTATCGAGGATTACCTCGCAAAGCTCGACGAGAAGATCGAGAAGGAGGTTGAGAAGGCTCGCAAGCGTTTTGGCGAGGCTTTCGATGAGGAGCAGTACCGCGCAACTTCGCCTCGCGTGAAGGAGATTTCGGAGAAGCGTGATGCTGTTCACGCCCGTTTTGCCGAGGCTTTGAACAACAACGACCTCGCTGAGTTGAAGCAGATTATCCTCGATTGCGAGGTTGTATGCCCTATTTCGGGTACTCGCAACTGGACCGATGTTCGTCAGTTCAACCTTATGTTCTCGACTCAGATGGGTTCGACTGCCGAGGGTGCAAATACAATCTACCTCCGCCCAGAGACTGCGCAGGGTATCTTCGTAAACTACCTCAATGTGCAGAAGACAGGTCGTATGAAGCTCCCATTCGGTATCGCACAGATTGGTAAGGCTTTCCGTAACGAGATTGTAGCTCGTCAGTTCATCTTCCGTATGCGCGAGTTCGAGCAGATGGAGATGCAGTTCTTCGTACAGCCTGGCACCGAGATGCAGTGGTGGAACGAGTGGAAGAATACCCGTATGGCTTGGCATCGCGCTTTGGGCTTCGGTGACGAGAACTACCGCTTCCACGACCACGACAAGTTGGCACACTATGCAAATGCCGCTACCGATATCGAGTACAACTTCCCATTCGGTTTCAAGGAGGTGGAGGGTATCCACTCGCGTACCGATTTCGACCTCGGTCGTCATCAGGAGTACTCTGGTAAGAAGATTCAGTACTTCGATCCTGAGCGCGGCGAGAACTATGTTCCTTATGTTGTTGAGACCTCGATTGGTGTAGACCGTATGTTCTTGCAGATTATGTCGGCTGCATACTGCGAGGAGAAGCTCGAAAATGGCGAGGAGCGCGTAGTGTTGCGCATCCCTGCTTGCTTGGCTCCTACAAAGGTTGCCGTTATGCCACTCGTTAAGAAGGATGGACTTCCAGAGAAGGCTCGCGAGATAATCGATGCGTTGAAGTTCGACTTCAATGTTGCATACGACGAGAAGGATTCGATTGGCAAGCGTTACCGCCGTCAGGATGCCGTAGGTACTCCGTTCTGCGTAACCGTTGACCACCAGACCTTGGAGGACAACACCGTAACTGTTCGTCATCGCGACTCGATGCAGCAGGAGCGTGTGGCTATCGCAGATCTCTACTCGATGGTTGAGCGCGAAACATCGTTCCGCGAGTTGTACAAGAAGTTGAAGTAACCTTTCGGGGCGACTGCAATGGGGCGAATACTTGCAATAGACTATGGCGTGAAGCGTACGGGTTTGGCGGTTAGTGACCCGTTACAGATTATTGCAGGTGCGCTCGAAACCGTAGAGACCAAGCAACTTGAAAAGTACATTGCCGACTACTGCTCCCGTGAGGATGTAACGACGATAGTCGTTGGCAAACCCTCGCAGATGAATGGCGAGAAGAGCGAAACAATGCGCTACATCGAGCCGTTGGTTGGGCGTTTGCGACACAATTTTCCCGATAAGGAGATCGTTATGTATGACGAGCGATTTACCTCGGTGTTGGCGCAGCGCACAATTCGCGAAAGCGGTATCGGCAAGATGGCTCGACGCGATAAGGCGTTGGTTGATAAGGTCGCTGCAACGATAATCTTGCAGTCCTATATGGACTCTGCAAGATAATTGACAATTGACAATTGATAATTGACAATTAAGGTATTTTATTATGATTTATCCTATCGTAATTTACGGCAATCAGGTATTGCGTAAGGTAAGCGAGAATATTGATGCTTCGTATCCAGACTTCAAGAAGTTGGTAGATGATATGTGGCTCACACTTGGTGAGGCGAGTGGTGTGGGATTGGCTGCACCGCAGATTGGCAAGAATATCCGCCTCTTTATCGTCGATTGCACCCCTTGGGCAGAGGAGAATCCCGAACTCGCAGACTTCCGCAAAGTCTTTGTAAATGCTGAGATTTACGAGCGTTCGGAGCAGACATCGCACTTCGAGGAGGGTTGCCTTTCGATTCCAGGCATTCACGAGGATGTGGTACGCCCCGTATCGATTCGTATGCGCTACCTCGACGAGAACTTCGTGGAACACGACGAGGAGTTTTCGGGCTATCCAGCACGAGTTATTCAGCATGAGTACGACCACCTCGAGGGTAAGGTCTTTACCGACCACCTCTCGCCACTGCGTCGCAACCTGCTGAAGAGCAAAATTCTGAAACTCGCCAAAGGGCAGTTCAGTTGCGCCTACAAGACAAAATAGAGTTGGTTTCCCAACTCTATTTTATTTGCTTTTAGCCATTGACCATTAGCCATTGGCTTTTTTATATTATTCTCCTCGCCTTGGCAGAAGGAGTTAGGGTAAGGTTCTCCAAATCGACACCCGTGATATTTACTACGCCACTCCGTTTGCCGACCTCGATAGAGCCATATTTATCAGCTATACCGAGAGCCTTTGCGCCGTTGATGGTTGCCCACTGCAACAACTCTGCAAGAGGGATATTGCGAAACATCTTCAACTCCTCCACCATAGATAACGACCAATTCGAAGCGAGCGAATCGCTACCGATACATATATTTATATCGTGTGAATGAGCGCGCAAAATCTCGACACTACGAGGCTCAAGACGCGAAATATAGGCATTCGAGCGTGGGCACAACACCCAATATACCGGGGCGGTAAAGTGGTTCAAAATGATCTCGATATCGCTCGTAGTCACCTCGCAATTGTGAACAAACAACACGCTGCGCCCCTTCGGCACACTCGCCACAATACGCTCTGCTGGCGAGCCATAGTGAAGAAAATCGCACCTGAAACCAACCCTTGCATACCACTCATGAAGCGAGCCACAGCCTCGGTATAGCTCCGCTTCAGCCGTCGACTCAAGAAAGTGAATCGACAGCGGTTTGTCAGCATCAGCTGCGCAAACCTCACGGAACGGTGCATCCGAAACCGAGTATATAGAGTGGGGGGTGAGCGATGTATTGGGATACTTCAGCAACTCGCGCTGGCGGTCAAGATTGCACTCGCGCAGACCGAAAACTTCAACGAAGTTGTGATAGAGAATCGGGCTTGCCGCCTTTGCCGAGAAGGATGTTGCACCATTTACGATATCGCCAACAGCATCCACACCCTCCTGCCACATCGCCTTGTCGGCCTCCTCAATCGCCTTCAGGCGCACCTCTTCCGAGAAGTTGCCACGCACCTTGCCGATACTCTCGGCAAAGGCGGCAAACCCCTCTCCCTCGGCTATTGCACCACGAAGATAGGAGAGTTCGATATGCGAATGGGCATTTATGAAGCCCGCACAGAGGATACCCGAATAGAACTCCACTCCTGCCATAGAGTCGAGTCCTTCACCATACTGCTCCACCGCGACAATCTCGTGACTGCCGTCGGCAAAACACCTAATTGTTAGGAGTGGACAGGGCTGAAACCCTTGTGGAGTCAGCAGATAGTGCGAGGCTATCTTTCTTATAGAGGAATCCATCGGCAAAAATCTTTACATCTACATATCTATGGAAGAGCGAATCTATCGCCACCTCCTCATTTGGTTTGTACACAACGCGAAGATTGCGAATCTCAAGGTTCTGCTCCTTTGGCACCGTCCACCTCTTTCTCCTCTTGCCACCCTTTTTATCACTCTTATTCGCACTGTTCCACTCCTCTTCGCTCGGTTTGATATACTTTCCAAAACTCAATACAAGTTTTCGATTATCTCCGCGCGCAACTATGGTACGATTCACGATACCTTTACTGCGCAGCGACACCGAAGCCGAACCATTGCGATAACCATTCTCGTCGTAGAGATGAAATTCGGCTATTCGAGGATACTTCTCAAGATCATCTTCGCAGGTGTAACTGTACGAAATTGCATACTCGCCCTGAACTATAGGGGATATCTCAATCTTTAGAAGCGTAGAGTCGGCACGCTTGGTCGCCCTGATAAGGGTATCTTGGTAGACCGTGCGCGTATACTCGCGCAGAGCAACACGACTGATTGTATCAAGCGTTACCACCTTACGGGCATACTCTTTGCTCTCCCTCTCAAGACGCGAAATCGCCATCTCCACAACCGAGCCGAGTCGCGCACTCTTACGGCGCGAGAAGTTTCCGACGGTATACCTCACATCCTTTGCCGTATAGCCATAGCGATTGAATATAGGCTCGTAAATGTGCAACGAATCGATATTCATTCGCATATCTCCAATATAGGCATTCACCACAAATGCATCGTGGAATATATCGGCAAGGGTATCATCCGGAATGACATTCTTCTTGCGGCAGCCCGCCATCGTAAGCACCACCATCAGAAGCACTATATACAGACTCCTTTTCATCTTTTTTCACTCTTTATCATTGTCGATGTAGCCACAAGCGAAACGCCCAACGCCACAACAACAAATATGGTAAATATCGCAATCAAATCAACGCCCTGCAACTCTACAGGGTAGTTCTCAACAAGAAAATTTCCGCTTGGCATCTTAATCACACCAAAGTGCTGCTGCACCAATGTTACGGCAACTCCAAGTATCAAACCTATAACTCCTCCTACGCCCGAAATTAGCAACCCTTCGCGCACAAATATTCCGCGAATAAAGTGGTTGTCAGCCCCTAACGAGTGGAGCGTTTGTCGCTCGTCGCGCTTCTCGATAATGAGTATCACAACTGTTCCAATTATCGAGAGCGATGCCACAACCAACACCAACAACGAGACGAAGAAAATCGCCCACTTCTCGTAGCGCATTATAGCATAAAATCCCGCGTTTTTATCCTCACGCAGTGTTACTGTATACCCCTCGCCAAGCTCTTTGCGCAATCGCTGCGCCACGCTGCTGTGCGAAACGCCATCCGTAACCTTTACAAGCACCCTATCGGCAAAGCCCTCAGTGCCAAAAATGCGATTTGCTGCGCGGAGCGAGGTCATCGCAAAGGAGGCTGCCTGCTGTTGGTCGAGGAGAAGCGTACCACACACATCGAGGCTCTCGCTGCGCATCGTGAAGGTTGGCATAATGGAGCCAATAGCTCCGCCACCCAACGCGAAAACCTCGATATCGCCCGCCGCAAGCGAGTACATACCAAGATGATAGGTAACTCCCTCACCAAGCACTATCCTATCCAACTCGCCAAGTTGCACCTCGCCATTGCCCAACGAGATATGCTCCTCAACGGGAACAACGCTCTTGTACCCCTCATCCACACCGCGCAACTTAACAGCTACGCGATTGCCACGATAGGAGAGCAGAGCCTCCCTCTCAACCACAAACGACAACGCCTCAACCCCTTCGCACTGCTCTACACGCTGCCGCAGTGCCACATCGGAGGTATCAAACATCCGCTGCGCCGCAATTTCGATATCGGCATCCACAACTTTGTAGAGATCGCGTACCAACGACTCGAATCCGTTAAAGACCGAGAGCAGAATCACCATCGCAGCCACAGGCACAACTACGGAGAGCAGACTGACCGTAGCGATGATATTTATCACCGAGTGCGACTTACGCGAGGTGAGGTATTTTAGAGCAAATCTCCACTGCATATCCCGACATCAACCATTCCGAGAGGGTGTAGACAAAACCCCGTTGCTACTACTTCTTCAACAGCGAATCGATATTCTCGATATACTCCAGTGAGTCGTCGATAAAGAACTGCAACTCTGGGATAACCTTCACTTGGTGGCGCATACGGCGACCAAGCGCACCGCGAATGAGTCTGTTCTGCTGCTCGATAACCTCAAGTGTAGCTTGCGCCTTATCGAACGGAAAGACACTCACATAAATCTTGGCATAACCCAAATCGGGCGAAACGCGCACAGCCGTTACCGTTGTCAGCACGCCTCGCAGCGACTCCGCTATATCGCGCTGAAAAATCTCAGCCACATCACGCTGAATCTGTTTTGCAATCTTCTCCTGTCTTGTATTCTCCATAAATATTTCTTGCTATTAGCCGTTGGCCATTAGCCATTAGCTTTTTTTATTATTGTTTTATTTTCAATTATTTCCAACTCTCCAAAAAAATCGGAGGTGATGAGATTATTTTTGTGCGATGCTAGGCGACAAATCCGCAGCATACTATGGCGTATGTGAGGAATTTGGCGACCGACGCACTCGTGCAAAAAGAACTCATCAGAACGATTTTTCGTTTAGAAGGTATACTTAAACACCTCCTTATTCTTCGGGAAGGCAGGTCGCTTCCAATCCCACTCCTTGAAGCCCGCCTTGCCAATACGGAAGCCCACCTTCATCGAGATTGTCAAATTGTCAAGTGGCGAACGCAGAGGGGTGTTGTAGAAGGGATTTTCGCCTGGCTTCTCCACTCCATCCAAGTTGTTCGTATAGTACTTATTACGATTTCGCAATATGTCCGAATATCCAAAATCGTACATTGCTCGCACTCCGACCTCTATCTGACCGAATATAAGATCGAAACCTCCACCACCTCGCAAGCCGAACGAGAAGCGGTTGTCGCGCTCAAGGCGAAACTCATATTTGCCCTCCTTTATCGCCTCGAATGGGAGTACCGAGCCATCTTCGGTCATCGCGTAGATATACTCCTCCTCGTTATAGAACTTCGACGCAAAGTTGTACGAGAATGTTGGTGCCGCCTCCAAATAGATTCGCAAATGCTTCTTAAAGAGATAGAAGTGCGGTTGCCACACAATCGGGATGATTATCGAATTGATAGTTCGTTTGTAGTACTTGTAATCCTTTTTGCTCTCGTAGAAATGCGGATAAGGCGCAAACGAAAAACCACGCTGCAACAACTCTACATCGATACCAAAGCAGGCGATAAATCGCGGCATCGAGTAGTATCGCCACGAAAAGCCCGCTTGATATGTACCCCAAATTGGCTTCATCTCCTGATCTGGGTATGGGCGCGCCGTTGCATATCCCGTACCGCCCGTTACGGCGATAGTGTGCTGTGCCGAACTCTCCGCAACCGCAGCCACCGAGAGCGCAAACACAAGTGCCAATATCTTGATAAATCTCCTCATCCTTTCAACTATTTGAGCGTGTTTTTAATTCCTCCGAGACCTCCAGCCATTCCGCCAAAGCCCATTCCGCCGCCGCTACTGCCACTCTGCTGCGTTTGGTTCTTGCCCTTGCTCTCCTTCTGCTTCTTCTCCCACTCCTCGTAGAGCTTATTCAGACGCGACTCCTCCTTGTCGTCGAGCATCTTCACCAGATTCTCCATCGTCAGAGGCAAGAACACCTTGTTCATATCGATATTTATCTCGAAGTCCCAATTCATCTTCGTGGTAAAGAGATCCTCGCCTCGCTCATTGAAGTACGCCTCGGCTCGCTCTGGCTGCAACCCAGCAACCACATCTCCTGCATCCCACTTGCCATTACCATTCTTATCCTCGATAATGCGCAAACGAATTTCTCCAGGAGTCACGAAGTTGAATTTGTACTTACCCGTTACAACATCCTTCAACTCCTGCATGGTCTTACCCGAACTATCCGTAAGCAAAAGGATATACTTGGTGTTCGCTGCACCCATTACATTTATCGACACGGTTGCAAACTTCTCAGGATCGTATGTCGTAAACTCCATCACCGTAGAGTCGTTCTCATAGCCCATAATATCGGTTACGCTCTTTTTCGGGATGTAGAGGCGATAGTTTGTCTTATCCTTCCATCGCGCCTTCACCTCCCAACGGCACATATTCATCGTGTCGCGCACGAAGTGCATCGTCTCTGGCGTAGTCGTCTTATCCTCGGCAACAATCGAGAGTTGCATTGCCGTAGTGTCAAACTTTACGGCTGGTGTTCCGAATACAATATCGAAACCCTTTTCAGGATTCACCTCCTTACCCGCCGATATCTTCATCACAAACGGATTCTTGGCATTAGGATCTTTGTACTCCTTGCCCTCCGCCTTCGCTTTTGCCTTCTCCTTCTCTATCCTCTCGCGCTCCTTCTCCTGCTCCTTTGTCTCGACCAATCTCCACGCAAGTTTCAGAGGCTCGCGCGTCTTTGAAAGCTGGCGCAGCGAGTCGTGGCGATAGTAGACAATCTTTCCCTTGATGGTATCGGGCAACTGCTCCGCAGGAACATTGAACCACAACGCCACCGTATCGCGACCATTGGTCTGCGGGTCAATCAAGATTTTATCACTCGAAATATTGTCGAAAATCAGCGAGTCAATACGCGGATAGTCGGCGTTGAAGTAGAGCAACGCCTTCTTCTGCTCTGGGCGCACAGCATCCACCAATCGCTGATTCACAAACGCCTTGTCGGTAAACATTCTGAAGTAGAGCTGCGGCTCGGCACTCGGATACATACGCAATGAGTCAAACCAAATGGAGAACTCTGGCATCTTGGCAGGGTTGTAGATTGTATCAAGCAATCCGACCATATCCGTTCCCGGCTCGTATATCTGATTATCGTTCTTGTCGCCTATAGCGTAGATGCGATAGTTCACAGGCTTTAAGTTCTGCGCAATGAAGATTCCGTTATTCTGCGCACGAGCGATAACATCGGGCTTGCGGTTGAAGATTGTCGAGTCGTAGCCTGGAGTATTAGGCAGCGAATCGGCAATGTAGAACCAAATGAATGTACGGCTGACACTATCCGCCTTGTACGAATCGGCGGTATATCCCGAACACATCATCGAATCGACCTTATCGCCCGTTGAAAAGACATAACGCATAGCGTTGAGAGGGTTACCCTCGTTATTGTCGCAAATTGCCGAGCCGAGGTCGATGGCGTAGGTGGTATTCTCCTTCAAGGTGTCACGAATGGTTATAACGATACCCTTGCCTCGCGTAGTCAATAGTGGAGCCTTCTTCATTGCAGGCGAGGTGAACATCTCCTTGTTCTGATCCTTAATCTGCACGAACTCGTTGAACTCAATATATATCTTCTTCGCCGTGAAGTTTGTGGCGAAGTTATCGGGCTCCAACTTAACAATTACGGGAGGTATGGTATCCTTTGGGCCACCCTCAGGTGTCATAATATTGGCACAACGCGAGAAGAATGCCCCTCCAAAAAGCAGCAATACAACTACACGCAGAACTATTTTACAACCTCTTGTCATCTATCTCTTCTCAAAAAAACAAAATCACTACTCATTTGGCGTATCCTCTGGAGTGTCGGGAGTATCGGGGGTATCGGGAGCGTCGGGAGTCTCAGGCTCTGCTGGTTTCTCTGGAGCGACAACCCTCCACTTGTAACCCTCCTTCGAGCCCTCGTCGTAAACGCCATTTTTCCAAGCGTGGAATATCAAAGTCAGGTATGTATAGGTCAAGTTTTCGGCCTCCGCCTTGCGATACATATAGGCGTACATCTGTGCTGCTGGGTAGACCACTACGACCAACGCAGGGGCTTTATCCTGAAATATCGAAAGGTAGTTGTTCAGCGAACCCTCCATCGTGTACGGCTCGCTCTCACCATCTGGCTCGGAGCGTTTCTCGCCCGTTTCGGGATGGGTAATAGTCTTTGTCACAGCATCCTCGTACGACTCGACAGTCCAATCCTCCTTGTCGGTGTAGTAGATGTAGCCGTAGCACTCCTCGGCAGCCACACGCTCGCCACCCGACTCCGCCTCGACAAGCACCTTAATGCGCAGTGTCGTGTCGGTCGTAACCTTCTTGAAGCACCCCGTAGCCACGAGTGCTACCGTAACAACAAGTGCAATATTTCGCAACAACTTAACCATAAATCTCATCTATCTTCTGCGCCAAAGCCTCCTTGTTGCACTGCAACAATTCACACAGTGGCGTAATTACAAAATCTCGCTCCATAATTAGCGGATGCGGCACTTTGAGTCGCTCGGTTGCGATATGCTCCTCGTCGAAAAAGAGGATATCCAAATCCAAACTACGCGAGCAGTATCGCGCCCCCTCTCGCTCCTTCACTCTGCGCTCCACCTCTCTGTCGCGCCCCAAAAGAGCCTCAACCTCCTGCAACGCATCGAGCAACGGCTCCGCCTCGCGCTCGGTTTCCACCTCCCAAGCGGCATTGGTAAAGAGCTGTTCGCTCTCGAACCCCCACGCCTCGCTTGTGTAGTTCTGCGACCTGGCAACAATCGCCACACCTCGCTCCGCCAGCAGTCGCTCCGCCTCGACAAAGCGGGCTGCCACATCTCCGACATTCCCTCCGGCAAGTATTATAGCGCGGTGCTTCATCACTTTCCGAAGTTTATGTAGCGACTCGTAGCCAACGCAAAGTAGGAGAATACAATGCGCGGATCGCCATTCTGTCTGAGTCGTCGCAGAGCCTCCTCCAACAACTCCAAAATAGGCTCAATATTCTCTGAGTCGATATACGGAGCAAACTTTCCGCAAAACTCCGCCTCCTCGCCCCACAGGTACGAAGCCGCCGAGACACCCGCATGGGTGATATACGCCTCACGCAACAATCGCGCAAAGTCCGCCATAAGTCCCATCTGTCGCTCGCGCGAGAGGGCTGCAACCTCGTCCGACCAGACCAACAGTTCGAGGTGCTTATTGAGGTAGCAGTGGCGCATCATCGTGCGGAAAAGGTTGAAATTCTCATTTCTGATTTCATCCTCCTCGCCCGAAAGCAGTTGTCTGAGTAGCAACAAATCGCCACACGCCAAGCGCGCCATATTGCGCACCTCCGCCTCGTCGGTAACGCCGCTTTGGCGAATCTCCTGCTGCAAATCCTCATCCGAAAGTCGAGGCACCGATACCTCCTGCGTACGCGAAAGAATCGTGCCGAGAATCTTGTCGGGTTGCTCCGTAACAAGGATAAAAATCGTATCCTCCCACGGCTCCTCCAAGATTTTAAGTATCATATTTGCCGCCCTCTCGTTCATCGTTTCGGGCAGCCAAATAAGCATTGTCTTATACTTCGAGGCAAAGGACTTGAACGACAATTTGCGAATCATCTCCTCCGCCTCACGCACCGCGATAGCACCCTTCAATGTCTTGCCCAAATCGAGCATATCGTACCATTGCTGCTGCGAGAAGTAGCCGTTTGTTCGCTCCCATAAAGTGCGGAACTCCTCAATAAAGTCGTTCGCTACCAAACCGTTTGTAGGCTTCTTTCCCTGCTTGTTCACTGGAAATACCAAGTGAAGGTCGGGGTGCGCCAACTTCTCGATTTGACGGCACGAAGGACACTCGCCACACGAGTCGCCATCGTGACGATTGGTGCAGTGGAGATACTGCGTATATGCCAACGCCAACGGAAGCGTTCCCGAACCCGCAGCCCCCACAAAGAGCTGTGCATGGCTGATTCGCCCACCGTCAATACCTGCGGCAAGTCGCTTTTTCAACTCGGCGTGTCCCTTAATATCGCAAAATCTCATCGCTTACCCCTCCTCAAAATGTGGTTCAACATCCCCCTCAAATCTATCTTTTCGCGCCATGCGGCGTAGCACAGATATAGAACGATAAACAGAGTCGAAACGGTATATCGCAACCACTCATTCGGCAACTCAATCCACTCTGCCACGAAAAATATCGCCAATCCCAAGAGGATATACTCCGCCATTCTGCCAAACTGATATGGTGTCGGATAGTAGATTCTGTTCAGCACCACACTCACCACCACCATCACAACCTCGGCTGCAAAGCGACTCCACGCAGCTCCGTAGTAGCCCATCTTTGGAATCAGCAGAACACCAAAGCCCACCGAGCAGAGCAATCCCGTAAGGGTAATCCACAGTGCAAACTTGGTCTTCTCCTCGCGCTTGTACCAGAACGAAAGGTTGAGCCAAACGCCACTCAAGATATTTGCGCCAAGCACAACGGGCAGAATGTGTATTCCCTCGCGGAAATCGCGACCTACAATCAGCGCAAAGATATCGCGGTAGAGCGCAATGGCAAGGAATATCAGCATCGAAGCCATCACAAAGTATTTCAACGCTGCGGCATTCATCTCCTTGAACTCCTCCTTGCGGAAGTTCGAGAGGAAGAATGGCTCAGCCGCCAAGCGATACATATGCGTAAAGAGCGTCATCACAACGGCAATCTTAGTAATTGCACCGTAGATGCCGAGTTGTGCCAACGAGCCAACAGGAACGAGATATTTTATGAGTTGGCGATCGATAAATTCGTTTGCCGTACCCGCAATGCCCGACAACAACAACGGCAGCGAGTAGCCGAAAATCAGAAGCAGCAATGCCCAGTCGATGCGCAGGCTTATACGCCCAGATGCAGCAACCACCGCAACGAGGGTAATGGTGCTTGCTACAAGGTTTGCCACAAATGCCCAGCCAACACCAAACTCCGAGTCGAACAATCCCACAGCCCAAAATGCAACCGCTAAACCGACCTGCAAGATGATATTAAAGAGTTTTAGCGACACAAAGGTCAGAGCCTTGCCCTGTTCGCGAAGGCGCGAAAATGGAATGCACGCTGCAACATCCATCATAACGATGGCGGCAACGGTGACCACATACAACGGATTCGCGGCATAGACCTCGCCCATTAGAGCCGAAGCCTCGTGACGGAACAACACCACAACCACAAAGAAGAGCAACGCCGCCAACGAGGTTATGCCCCAAGTCGTAGCAAAGAGTTTGCGTTTGTTCTGCTCGATATTGCCACCCTCCACCTCAGCTTTTGCCGCGAAACGGAAGTAGCTCGACTCCATACCCATCGTCAGCACAACGAGTGCGAACGGAATCAAGGCGTAGACATCGGTAACTATGCCGTACGACTCAACACCAAAGATACGGGTATAGAATGGCGTCAGCAGGTAGCTCAGCATTCTGCCGAGTATTGTGCTGATACCATAGATAGCCGTCTGTTTTGCAAGTTTTTCGAGCATCGTTTTTTCTCCCTTGCCCGCGTATGCACGCCCCCATTATGCGCGCACACATTGGTTCAGTCTGCAAATATAGTGAATTATCGCGAAATAACCACAATTTGCATACGCCATTTTTTCTATCAAGATTTTTTTGCTACCTTTGTCTTGATTTTTAACCAAAACATCTAATCAATGAAAAGAGTACTGCTTTGTTGCTTGGCAACAATATTGTCCGCATCGGTATTTGCTGCCGCACCACTTAAATTAACTTCAAAAAACATCGACAAAATAGTTAAGGAGCTGACTCTCGAAGAGAAGGCTCACCTCGTTGTCGGTGCGCGAATGAGCGACAACAAAGAGGCTGCCGGAGAGGTGGGTTACACCCGCAAAATCATCCCTGGAGCTGCCGGCACAACATACCCCGTGCCACGCCTCGGCATTCCGCCAGTTGTGGTTGCGGATGGCCCTGCTGGATTGCGCATCTCCCCAACTCGCGAGGGCGACTCGCAGAGCTACTACTGCACAGGTTTTCCCGTTGGTATTCACCTCGCTTCGACTTGGAACGAGGATATCATCTACAATGTTGGAGCTGCCATAGGTCAGGAGGTTAAAGAGTATGGTGTGGATGTTCTGCTCGCACCAGGAGCAAACATTATGCGTAACCCGCTGTGTGGTCGCAACTTCGAGTACTACTCGGAGGATCCATTATTGACGGGAAAGACCGCTGCGGCGATGATTAATGGCGTAGAGAGCAACGGCGTAGGAACATCGCTCAAGCACTTTGCGGTAAACAACCAAGAGATTAACCGCTTGGCGAACGATTCGCGCCTCTCGATGCGCGCCCTGCGCGAGATATATTTGCGTAACTTCGAGATTGCGGTCAAGGAGTCGCAGCCGTGGACCATTATGACCTCGTACAACTACATCAATGGTCGCCACGCATCGGAGGACTCAGGTTTGTTGGAGACCATCTTGCGCGACGAGTGGGGCTTCGAGGGGTTGGTAATGACCGATTGGAGTGGAGGTTACGATGCTGTGGGACAGATTGCCGCAGGCAACGACCTCTTGATGCCAGGTAAATATTGGCAGTACAATGAGATTGTTGAGGGTGTCCGCAGCGGCAAACTCGCTGAGGCAGACCTCGATAAGTGTGTACGCCGAATGCTCGAACTCATTGTTCGCACTCCGCGATATCAGGGCTACAAATTCTCGAACAAACCCGATATGGAGGCCCACGCCAAGCTCACTCGCGAAGTGGCTGCCGAGGGTTTTGTTCTCCTGAAGAATGATAAGATGTCGCTACCCCTCAAGGAGCGCAAAGTGGCTCTCTTTGGCTCAACCTCGTACAACTTTATTGCAGGTGGTGCAGGTTCGGGAAATGTCAATCGCCCCTATGTTGTAGACCTGCGTAGTGGACTTCTCGGCAATGGATTTACGCTCTATGAGCCACTCGACAAGCGTTATCAGAAGCACATGGCAGCCGAGCAGAAGCGTCTTGCTCCAATTGTGAAGTTGCGCAAGTGGTACGAGTACGCACTCCGTCCGAACGAGCTGCAACGACCTCACGCATCAATCATCGAGGCGGCACAGTCGGATGCCGAGGTGGCTATCGTAACCATCGGTCGCAACTCTGCCGAGGCGTTCGACCGCCATATCGAGCGCGACTTCCTACTCTGCCCCGACGAGGAGGCCCTGCTGACTGCCGTTTCGCGCGAGTTCCACAAGGTGGGCAAGAGGGTTATCGTCGTGTTGAATATCTGCTCGCCAATGGAGGTCGCATCGTGGCGCGACAAGGCGGATGCTATCCTCTGCTGCTGGATGCCAGGACAGGAGGGCGGAAACTCCGTCGCAGATGTGTTGCTTGGTCGCGTTTCGCCAAGCGGACACCTTCCAATAAGCTTCCCTATCGACTACGAGGATGTGCGCTCGGCAAAGAACTTCCCTCGCAATGTGCCTGGAAATGGTCTGAATCAGTCGCGCTTCAACATCTCGACAGTGGGCAAAATCTACGATGTGAAGAATATCGACTACACCAACTACGAGGAGGATATCTATGTCGGCTACCGCGACTACGCAACCCGCAAGGTGGAGGTGGCATATCCATTCGGCTTTGGTTTGACCTATTCGCAGTTCGAGATGAGCAATATGGAGGTTAAGGAGGGCAAGAATGGCTACACCGTAAAATGCGTTGTTAAGAACATTGGTAAATTCCCTGCAAAGCAGGTTGTTCAACTCTACTCGTCGGAGCTAAATCCTGAGGTAGACCGTCCTATAATCGAGTTGCGCGGCTACAAGAAAACACCTCTTCTGAAGGGAGGCGAAGAGGCTGTTGTCGAGATTGTTATCAGCAAGGATAACTTAATGACCTATAACGAGAAGGCAAACGGCTGGAAGCTCACAAAGGGTGACTATGATCTCTTGCTCGGCTTTGATTCGCAAACGCTCCCACTGAAGCAGCGCATCACCATCACAAAGGAGGTTATAAAGCCTGTTTCGACTCTTATGAAGCCAGCATCGGGAGAGGTCTTTATAAAGTAGAAAATCGGAGTTATAGAACATAGTAGAGAGGGCGCGCTTTGACGAGTGCGCCCTTTTTTAGGGAGGACGATTGAGAATTGAGAATTGAGGATTCGGCCATTAGCCATTAGCCATTGGCCATTAGCTTTTTCAATTTTGCATTCTGCATTCTGCATTGGCGCACCCTTACTGGCCCTTAATAGCCGTTACTCGCCCTTACTGGCCCTTATCTAATTGCGCGCCAACTTTGCGCGCCAACCCTCTTTTCTCGTCTAATTATCCTAAAACTCAAATATTTGTCGGAAAATTTTGCAATCTTGATTTTTCGACTTACCTTTGCAGTCCGTATCGTGTGCGCGAGTGCGCTCCGTACGCATAATTCACTATTTATTAACTTTTTAACGAGCGATTGTATCGCAAAATTTATTGTATGGAGAATACAAAAGTAGCAGTCGAGAATTTTGATTGGGCAGCGTTTGAGAACGAGTCGAGCCTTTACGATCAGCCAAAAGAGCAGATCGAGAAGTTGTATGGCGATTCGATGTCGAACATCGCGGTAGGTGAGACCGTTGAGGGTACAGTTACCGAGATTAACAAGCGCGAGGTAATCGTAAATATCGGCTACAAGAGCGAGGGTGTTATCCCTGCAGCAGAGTTCCGTTATGACGCAGAGCTCAAGGTTGGTGACAAGGTTGAGGTCTATGTTGAGTCTGTAGAGGATAAGGGCGGTCAGCTCCTTCTCTCGCACAAGAAGGCTCGTCAGCTCAAGTCGTGGGATCGTGTTAACGAGGCGATGGAGAAGGACGAGATCATCAAGGGTTATGTTAAGTGCCGCACTAAGGGCGGTATGATTGTCGATGTATTCGGCATCGAGGCATTCTTGCCAGGTTCGCAGATCGATGTTAAGCCTATCCGCGACTACGATGTATATGTTGACAAGACAATGGAGTTCAAGGTTGTTAAGATCAATCAGGAGTACCGCAATGTTGTCGTTTCGCACAAGGCTCTTATCGAGGCTGAGTTGGAGGCACAGAAGCAGGTTATCATGTCGAAGTTGGAGAAGGGCCAGATCTTGGAGGGTGTTGTTAAGAACATCACTTCGTATGGCGTATTCATCGACCTCGGTGGCGTTGATGGTCTTATCCACATCACAGACCTCTCGTGGGGCCGCGTAAACCACCCAGAGGAGGTTGTAGCACTCGACCAGAAGTTGCAGGTTGTTATCATCGACTTCGATGAGGCTAAGAAGCGTATCGCTCTCGGTTTGAAGCAGCTCACTCCTCACCCTTGGGAGGCACTCGATGCTAACTTGAATGTTGGCGACACCGTTAAGGGTAAGGTTGTTGTTATGGCTGACTACGGTGCATTCGTTGAGATCGCTCCAGGTGTTGAGGGCTTGATCCATGTATCGGAGATGTCGTGGAGCCAGCACTTGCGTTCGGCTCAGGACTTCATGAAGGTTGGCGACGAGGTTGAGGCAGTTATCTTGACTCTCGACCGCGAGGAGCGCAAGATGTCGCTCGGTATCAAGCAGCTCTCTGCTGATCCATGGGAGGCAATCGACGAGAAGTATCCTGTAGGCACAAAGTGCACTGCAAAGGTTCGCAACTTCACCAACTTTGGTGTATTCGTAGAGATCGAGGAGGGTATCGATGGTTTGATCCACATCTCTGACCTCTCGTGGACTAAGAAGGTTAAGCACCCAGGTGAGTTCACTCAGGTAGGTGCTGACATCGAGGTTGTAGTTCTTGAGAGCGACAAGGAGAACCGTCGCTTGAGCCTCGGCCACAAGCAGTTGGAGGAGAATCCTTGGAATGAGTTCGAGCAGCAGTACACTGTTGATTCGGTTCACACAGGTACCGTTATCGATTTGACCGAGAAGGGCGCAATCGTATCGCTCGGCGAGAACATCGAGGGCTTCGCACCAGCTCGTCAGTTGGTTAAGGAGGATGGCTCGACTATCAAGAAGGGCGAGACCGCAGACTTCAAGGTAATTGAGTTCTCGAAGGCTACAAAGCGTATCACTTTGTCGCACACTCGTATTTTCGAGGAGGTTAAGCGTGCAGAGGTAGCAGCAGAGAAGGCTACTCGCAAGGCAGCTGCCGAGGAGACAAAGTCGTCGGTTAAGAAGATTCAGCAGTCGGTAGAGAAGACCACTTTGGGTGATATCGCCGGTCTTGCAGAGTTGAAGGCTCAGTTGGAGAAGAAATAATCTGACAAATTGCCAATAACAGAGGGGAGTGTCTAACGAGTTTTTAGACACTCCCAATTTTTTTCGGAATTATATAGTTTAATGTTGTGATTTATAATAATTCGTCATTCTGAGGCTTCGTAGAAGCCGTGAGAATCTCCCTTGTTGTATTTTAACAGAAAAGTGGGAGATTGCCACGAGCCTAACGGCTCTCGCAATGACGAGTGATTTTACAACATTAAACTATATAATTCCCATTTTTTTAGCTACCTTTGTATAGTTATGAGAGCGTTTATCGAGAGAGCAGTAAGTAGGATATCAAAAATGCCTATGGCGATGGTTGTTGCACCATTTGCCGCAGGCATCCTTTTCGCTGATGCTGTGACGATTCCGTTGTGGCTTGCACTTCTCGCCTCTGTTTTCACACTCGTCGGCGTAATTGCCCTATCGAAGTGGTGGCAAAATGTTGCGGTTCTGGCGATGATTTTTGCAATCGGCTCGCTACTGCACGGACTCTCCTATCGTGGCGATATCCCATACGACAAACCGCTGTCGATTCTCCTAAAAGTTGAGAGTTCCTCTGCCGAACGCAAGGGTTACACCTCCGCCGAGGCGAAAATCAAAGCGTGTGACAATAGCTCTATTGCGGGATGCAGAGTGGTGCTTTGGGGCGATTCGCTGACACGATTCTGTGCTGGCGACCATCTGCGTTTGACAACCACCATTCGCCCATTCAAGTCGAAACAAGAGAGCTACGCTCGACTGATGCACCATCGCGGATTTATCGGCTCGGTGTCGGTTGGTCGCAATACAAATTACGAATATATCCCTACGGAGCGAGAGTCGCTGCACGATTGGGCAGTGGGCAGATTGCAACGCGCTGTAGGCGAGGGTGATGCGCGAGCAACTCTCTTGGCAATGACCATTGGCGAAAGGGGCGAAATATCGAACGAACTGCGCCAAAACTACTCCACAAGTGGAGCTTCGCATCTGCTTGCCGTATCGGGTTTGCATATAGGCATCGTCTTTATGCTGATAAACATTATGCTCCTGCCATTGTTGCTGCTGCGCTACGGAAACGCCCTGCGCTCGGTCTTGGCGGTCGCTCTGATTTGGTTATATGTTTGGCTGTGTGGTCTATCGCCAAGTGCGGTGCGCGCCGCAATAATGTTCTCATTATTGCAGTTCTCGCTCTCCTCGTTGCGCGACTACGCAAGTGTCAATATCTTGGCTGGTACGGCGTTTGTGATGCTCGCTTTCGACACCCATCTGCTGTTCGACATCTCGTTCCAGCTCTCATTCGTAGCCGTTGCAAGCATTGTGTTGTGGGGCGTTCCTCTATATCGTCTATGTCGCACCCGTTTCGCCGCTTTGAATGCGCTCACGGGAACACTTATTGTCGGTATCGTCTCGACTTTGGCGACAATGCCCCTCGTGACAAACACCTTCTCGGTGGTCGCACCGATAGGTATCTTGATAAACCCCGTAGTTATTGCCCTTGCCTATGTGGTTGTTATGGCGGGAATCGTAACGCTCGCCACACCTCTCGTTGCTCCCGTTGCAGAGTTTGCCGTGAAGTTGCAGAATTGCGTGGTGGAGTGGGCAGCAACGCTCCCCTATGGACACTTCGAGGTGGCGATATCGGATGGTGTTATGTGGTCTATCTACGCGGTGTTTGCAGTGATTACTATTCCGATTTGGCTCTTTGTTGTCAAGGATGAGCGCGAGAGAGATAACGAAAAGACGAGGTTCACAAAGTAGTGAGCCTCGCCTCTTTTTTGCCCTTTTCAACTCTATTTCTTAGCCCTTCCGCGACGCATCTCCTTGCGGCGTGTCGAGCCTTTGACCGTCCAGCCAAAGGTGCCAATCTGCTCACCCAGAGTGAAGTATGCTCCGTGAGCATAGGCGAGAAGGCGCATCTTCTCGACATTGAGTTTGCCCGTTTCGCCATCGAGATACTCTTCATCTACGGCAACATTCACAACCTCGCCAATAAACATATCGTGCGAGCCAAGTGGGATAATCTGCTTCACGCGGCACTCAATCGAGATTGGCGATTCGGCAATCGAGGGCGCAGCCACCACAGCCGACTTTTCGGGGGTTAGACCACACTCCTTGAACTTGTCGAAGTCGCGTCCCGAACGCACACCGCACCAATCTGTCGCCTCTGCCAACGCCTCGGTGGTGAGGTTGATGACAAACTCGCCCGTGCGCTTGACAATCTCGTAGGAGTGTCGCTCAGGGCGTATCGACACATACGCCATAGCTGGCTCGGAACAGATTGTTCCTGTCCACGCCACAGTTAGCATATTGTAGTTTTCGGGCTTGTCGCCACAACTAACCAACACCGCTGGAACGGGGTTTACTATTGCACATGGTTTCCAATTCTGCTTCATACTTCTCTATTTTTCTGCTCCTACGCGCTCCAAAGTGATATTCTCGCCCGACCATTGATTTATCTCGAATGCTCGATTCAGCACTGAGTTGCCACCCTTCTCAACCTTGATTATCAGCGGGAAATGCTCCACATTGTGAATGTCGTTCGAGAGGGGCAGGGTGTGAGGTATAACATAGACCAGAATATTGAGGTAGTCGCCATCGCCACACTTCACCTCTACATTTCGATTCGAGTTGTACTCCATAGGTGGTGTCGTGAGGTTGCTACCCACGGGAGCAACAAAACTCTCCTGCGACAGAAAATCTATTCGCGTGCCATCTGCGGAGCAAAGCTCGCACACAACCACGAGATTGTAACGCCACAACTCCTCGAATCTGCTCGAAACGGTAACTTTGAATACGCTCATAATCTACAATTTAACCCCCTTTAACCCCTTTTGGAGGTTTATTTTCTGCAAATATAGCAACTTTCGCGCGAAAACTTTGCACAATTTGCATTTTTGTCGTACATTTGCACGCTAATTACGCTATATAGGCACAGAATAGGTGCAACAAGAGAGGCTAAAGAGGCAACAAAGATGGCAACGAAGGAGGCGACAAAGGAGGCAACAATGATGGCGGCAAAGGAGACAATAAAGGAGGCGACGAAGGAGGCTACAATGGTGGCTGCAAATAGGTTTTCGATTGACTATATGTCGCTCTCAAGCGGTCTTCACACTTTCGACTTCGAGGTGGATGATGCACTCTTTGCGGAGATGGAGTCAAACGAGATTAAGGGCGGAAAGTGTAGCGTTCACGCCTGCCTCAACTGCTCCGACACAAAGCTCGATGTAAATGTCGTGATTTCGGGTAGCGTAGTTGTAGAGTGCGACCGCTGTTTGGAAGATTGCAATATTCCGATTGAGTTTTCGGGCCTGCTCACAGTCCGTTTTTCGGATTTGCAACACGACTACGACGGCGATGTGATGTGGATTGCAAAGGGCGATCAGCTCTCGCTCAAGCAGTATATCTACGAGAGCATCGTGATTTCGTTGCCCTACCGCCGAGTACACGAGGAGGGTGGTTGCAACCCCGAAATGATGGCGCGATTTAGTGTTGCCGACGATAGTGACATCGTTGAAACAGAGGAGTAAAACTTCGACAGAACAAGAGTAATAAAAATAGGTAAAACTTAAAAATAGAACATTATGGCACATCCAAAACACAAAGTCTCGTCAACTCGACGCGACAAGCGTAGAACTCACTACAAGGCTGTTGTTCCAACAGTCGTAACTTGCTCGAACTGTGGTTCGGCTGTTCTCTATCACCGTGTATGCCCTGAGTGCGGTTTCTACCGTGGCAAGTTGGCTATCGAGAAGAAGGTAGAGGCATAGTAGGTCTATGCACAAATTACGAAGCCTGCTTGCCGATTAGGTTCGCAGGCTTTTTTGTTATTCGATGAACCTTTTTTAGTATGATTAGAATCGGATTGGATGCAATGGGAGGCGACTTTGCCCCCGAAGTTGCCGTTAAAGGTGCGGTTATGGCGTACAAACAGCTCAATACGGGCTGTGTTGTCAGCGACTGCCGCATAGTTTTGTATGGCGACGAGGAGCGTATTCGACAACTCCTCGATTTTGAGGGTTGTCCGCAGGAGGCGTTCGATATAGTGAATACAACGGAGGTCATCGAGATGGGCGACCATCCCGTTCGCGCTTTTCAGCAGAAGCAGGATTCGAGTATCGCAGTGGGATTTCGACAGTTGGCAGAGGGCAAAATTGATGGTTTTGCGAGTGCTGGCTCGACGGGCGCGATGATGGTTGGCTCAACGCAGATTATTCGCGTTATCGAGCGCGTAATCCGCCCAACAATCTCGACTGCAATTCCAACGACTACGGGGCAACCCGTCGTAATACTCGATGTCGGTCTGAATGTCGATTGCAAGCCCGATATCTTGGAGCAGTACGCCCTCATAGGCTCGATATATGCCGAATCGGTGCTTGGCATAGCCAATCCTCGTGTGGCACTACTTAATATAGGTAGCGAGTCGAGCAAAGGTAATATGCTTACGAAAACGACCTACGAATTGTTGCAGGTTGGCAGCGAGACGGGGCGTTACAACTTTGTTGGAAATATCGAGGCTTCGCACATCTTCACTTCGGAGTGCGCCGATGTGGTGGTGTGTGATGGATTTGTGGGCAACTCCGTGCTGAAACTCGCCGAGGGACTATACTCCATAACGGCTCAAATGGGCTTGACCAATGAGTTTTGGGAGGGGTTGAACTACGAGCATACGGGCGGAACACCCATTCTCGGTATCAATGCTCCAGTGATTATCGGCCACGGCAAATCCACCGCAAAGGCTATCAAGAATATGATTCTCTCCACAGCGGCAGCAATCCGTGCCAATATCGTCGAGCGATTGCAGGAGGCGTTTCGATAGAGTGCAGGGGGGGGGTGACACGCCTTGTCATAAGCCTCGCAATGACACTGCAAATAGACCAACAACACTAAATCATATTAGTTCGTAACAAAATAGTGTGTCCAAAGTTTTTTTTGGACACACTATTTTGCTAGAAATGGTATACTCCTCTACTACTTGATACGCTCGTAGTACTCGCGAGTGCGGGTATCAACGCGAATCTTGTCACCTGTATTGATGAACAAAGGCACCTTGATAGTTGCACCAGTGTTTACGGTTGCAGGCTTCAAAGAGTTGGTTGAAGCGGTATCACCCTTGATTCCTGGCTCGGTGTAGGTAACCTCCATATCAACGATTGGTGGCAACTCTGCAGCCAAAACTACATCCTTGTCGGTGTGGTACATAACCTCAACGATCTGACCATCTGCCATAAGGTCGTAGTTGTCGATGAGCGACTTCTCGATGTTTATCTCCTCGAAGGTCTCGGTGTGCATAAAGTGAGCACCGAGGTCATCCTCGTAGGTGAACTGGTAAGGGCGACGCTCAACGCGCACCTGCTCAATCTTGATACCTACCGACGAGAAGGTATTCTCGAGAACGCGACCATTCTCCAAGTTCTTGAGCTTTGAACGAACGAAAGCAGGGCCTTTGCCCGGCTTGCAGTGCTGGAAATCGACAACAAGGAAAGTCTTGCCATCCATCTCGATGCACATACCGATTTTGATATCAGCAGCTGTAATTGTCATAATTGTATATTTTTAATTATTAGAAATTTCCGGGTGCAAAAGTAGTAAAAAAAACTGAAAACCAAAACTACACTATCAATATAACGGCTTAATATCCTCTATTTGACACAAAATCTGCTATTTAATTAGGTATAACCGTTTATTATTCGTAACTTTGCGGGCTTTTTGGATATGTCGATTATTTATACACAAAATAAACTTTTATTTTTATGAAAAACACAACAAAACAGAAGTGGGAGATGGAGTACTCCGCACCCACAGTCGAAGCCTGCTCGGTAGAGGTCGAGAGGGGTTTCGAGGCATCAGTTAATTCGGGCATCATCGACGATGCAACAACCGACAATTGGGGTAATCTTTAATCTTACTGCAGCTATGAAGAATTTATTTAAGAAGAGTATGCTTTTTGCTGCAGCAGCAATGGCATTTGTATCGTGCTCAAACGATGCAACTGAAGATGTAATCAACGGCCCAAGCTTTAAGGTCGAGGTAAATGCTGTAACTACCGATTCGCGTAGTGCATTCGGCGAGTTGAATGGCGACAAGTATCCAACTTTGTGGGAGGGCAACGAGTCGTGGTTTGTCGGCGTAAACAACGCTTATACAGAGGATGTAAACACAATTACCTTCTCGGAGGACAAGAAGTCGGCAAAGGCGATGGCTGCTTTTTCGAGTGAGCCTGTGGCAGATAATGGTACATACACTTTGTATGCATTGTCGCCATCAAGTGCGTGGTCATCGTATCATTTTGGCAACGACTACTTGCGTTTTTACATTGCACGCAACATTCAGACGCCAACCGCCACTTCGTGCGATCCTGCTTCGCAGGTACTCTTCGCAAAGTCGGAGGCTATGAACAGTGCAAACTCTTTCAACATCGGCTTTGAGCATTTTTCGGCTTATGCAAAATTCTCGTTCAAGAATGTTGCTGAGGGTGGTGTTGTTAGCAGCGTGACCGTATCGGCTGAGGATGTAAACCTTGCTGGTCGCTACGCTTATACTCTTTCAACAGGTAAACTTGCTGAGCTTGACCGCTTGGAGAAGAGCATCACTTTGATGACCTCTTCAACTGAGAATTTGTGGATGGCGGTAGCTCCAGTAGATGTTTCGGGCAAGAAACTTACTTTCACTATCACAACCGATAAGGGCCTTCTTTCGAAGGAGGTTACAATGCCTGCAACTGCAAAGTTTGAGTCGGGAAAGGTTGCTACATTCACAGTAGATATGTCGGGTATTGAGTACCCTGCTGTTGCAGGAGAGAATTGGCAGCTTGTTACGGCTGTTGCTAATGTTACTGCTGGTGAGTATATTGTTGTTGGTCCTCGCACAGACGGTAGCACTGTGGCTTATCTTCCAAGCACAACAATTGGCTCTTCTCCTTCTCAGAAGGTTATAAATATCCCAGGTCTTGATTTGAACAGCACCGATGTTATTACAACCACACTTGTTCCTGAGGATGCTCGCTTTACCTTTACGGGTACAGCCACTGCCATGACTATTACAAATGCAGATGGTAATTATCTCTATACAACCACAGGCAACAATGGTCTTCGTGTTGGCACCACAAAGGGAACATGGGTTATTGCAAGCAATCCAAATAGCGCAAAAGCCCTTACCTTGAAGTTCGATAGCACAGGTCGCTATGTAACTATGTACAATGATCAGGATTGGCGTTGCTACACCTCAGTTTACGAGAAGTATAATGGCAACACCCAAAATGGTGAGATATACCTCTACAAGAAGGTAACAGGCGACGGTGGCGAGACTCCTGATGTTCCTGCAACTCCAGTGTTGGAGGTAAACCCTGCAACTGTTGAGGTTGCTGCTGCGGGTGGCAATGCAGAGTTCGGCTACACCGTAACTAACCCTGCTGAGGGCGTTAGTGTTGTGGCTTCGACTACCGCAAATTGGATTTCGGACTTCAACTATGCAACTGCTGGCAAGGTAACATTTACCGTTGCTGAGAATACCGTTGCTGAGGCTCGTGAGGCTGTTATTACCCTCGCTTACACTGGCGCAGAGAGCAAGACCGTAACCGTTAAGCAGGCTGCTGCCGAGGTTGGCGGTGGCGAAGGACAAACATGCACTGTTACTTATACTGTGGCAACAACATCGTCTTGCACAACATCGGGAACGGCTCCACAAGGCTCGTCAGCTAGCTACTCGCAAACATACGCTACTAAAGAGCAGTTAACAGCTGGAAATAGCGCAACCTTTACTCTGAAAGGTTATACTGGAGCAACCATTACGGGTATGGTTCTCAATATGAAATCAAATGCTAACAAGGGTGCAGGTAAATTCTCGGTTGTTGCAGGCTCAACCACATTGGCTGCAATTAGCAGTGCAACAAACTTTAATGCTTGGTACGATAACAACTCTTACGGAGGCACATTCCGTGATATCAATGTTGTGATGACTAATGATTCGTATGTTGTCGGAAATGGAGAGAATGTTGTGGTAAAATTTGAGGCAACAACTAACTCGATCTATATTCATAGTATTACCCTTAAGTACACTCTTGGCGAGACTCCTGATGTTCCTGCAACTCCAGTGTTGGAGGTAAACCCTGCAACTGTTGAGGTTGCTGCGGCGGGTGGCAATGCAGAGTTCGGCTACACTGTAACAAACCCTGCTGAGGGTGTTAGTGTTATGGCTTCGACTACCGCAAATTGGATTTCGGACTTCAACTATGCAACTGCTGGCAAGGTAACATTTACCGTTGCTGAGAATACCGTTGCTGAGGCTCGCGAGGCTGTTATTACCCTCGCTTACAGTGGAGCAGAGAGCAAGACCGTAACTGTTAAGCAGGCTGCAGCCGAGGTTGGCGGTGGCGACGAGCCAGGCACAAGTGTTGTAGTTCTCAGAGAGGAGTTTGATAATACTACTACTGCCGATAGTAGCACAGCTATCAACACATCGAAATTCCCTAATTTCTCAGGTGCGACCTCAAAAGCTTTTACAAGTAAGTATGGAGGCTTGAAATTTGGTTCTAGTTCTGCAGCAGGATATATAACATCTAAGTCGCTTGATCTCTCTTCGGCTTTTACAGTGCAGATAGATGCTTGTAAGTATGGTAGTGATACGGGAAATATTGTAGTAACTTGTGGTACTCAATCACAAACTATCCAAAATAGCGAGCTTGGTGCAGCTGGATCGTTCAAGACTTTTACTCTTACATTCGCAGCTGCTACGGCTACATCTACAGTAAAGATTGCTACATCAAGCAAACGAGCTTACATTGATAATGTAGTTATCACTCGAAATTGAGACTCGGGTAGTGGAGAGGGAGGGGGTACTACCCCTCCCACCACAGACCCTACCCCGGGACTAACTAACATATCAGCTTCGCTCAACGGCACTTTGGCGTGGGCAGGTTGCGTGGTGGAGTCACCGGAGTATATCTCGAATGGCTTGGTTACCTTCCACTTCAACGCCACAAACGGCTCGCACACAACCTCCGCTTCGTACAGCGTCGGCACGACACAGACTTACGCGCAGGTGAGCAATGTGCAGCTCAAAGCCGCTACAACATACAAGGTGTACGCCTCGTGTACAGCGACAAACGGCTCGACTGTGACCTCGCCAAACTACGAGATTACAACCGCAGGTCAGGGTGCTGCGCCAAGCGAAAGCTGGCTTGAGTTGCCTGCAGCGGATAACGGTACGCTCTATCCGAACGCCACAGAGTACACGGTTTCGGCAAATGGCGAGCGCAACTACACCATCTACTACGACAAATCGACCTACACCTCGATGTGGGTGGCTTATCCTCTCGAATCGAGGCACATGGGCGACTTATCACGCCCAAGCTCGTGGTCGTTCAACCCGTTGTTCAGCTCAAGCGATCAGGTTGATTTGTGCAGCTCCTCATACGAAGGCGGTACATACTCGCGCGGTCACCTTATTCCAAACGCTTCGCGCAACGGTATCGCGCTGATGCAGAAACAGACATTCTATGTGACCAACTCTGTGCCGCAGGTGCAGACGAGATTCAACGATGGCATCTGGAACTCGTTGGAGCAGGCTTTGCAGGGTATTGCCAAGAGTGAGAAGATATATATCGTAACTGGTGTTGCCTTCGAGAAGGCAGGCGAGTCGAAAACTATAAAATATATTCAGGCAAAGGACGACACAAAGGATGTGCCTATTCCAAACTACTTCTACAAGGTTGTCTTGAAGGTTACAACCAACGGAAGTGGCACGGTGACAGCCGCATCGACAATCGGTTTTTGGTTTGAGAATAAGGCTTACACCGACTCCTACACCAACTACTCTGTTTCGGTGGATCAGATTGAGGCGTGGACAGGTTTCGACTTCTTTGCAAACCTCCCCGACAACATAGAGAACTCGGTGGAGAGCAATTCAAACTGGTCGTCGTTCCAAAGCTTCTAAAGAGTAGTTCTGATTGGCTCTTTTTGAGTCGCTCTTCAGTAGCCCGATGGCTCACATAGTGAAATTGGGAGTGTCTAACAAGTTTTTAGACACTCCCAATTTTGTTAGAAGTTGTATAACAAGAGGGATTAACGCCGAAATCACCTATTTTAAGTATTTATCCAACCAACCGAAGAACTCTCTGTTCCAGACTAACGAGTTTTGAGGTTTGAATACCTGATGTGCCTCGTTCTCGAACGAAACCAATCGTGCAGGAATGCCGCGCAATCGAGCCGCTGTAAACGCCTCCAACGACTGCGTGTATGGGATTCGGTAGTCGCGCTCGCCCGTGATAATCAAGATAGGGGTATCCCACCTATCCACCGCCTTGTGTGGCGAGTTGGCATAAGAGCGCATAGCGGTCTTGTTATCCTTCTCCCAATATGCGCCTCCGTAGTCGTTGTTTACGAAGAACAGCTCCTCGGTGTGTCCGTACATCGACTCGAAATTGAAGATTCCGCAGTGGGCAATAAACGCCTTGAAACGCTTCTCGTGGTGTCCTGCGAGGTAGAATGTTGAGTAGCCGCCATACGACGCTCCAACGCAGCCCAAACGCTCGTTATCGCACCACTTCTCCTTTGCAACATCGTCAATAGCTGCGAGGTAGTCGCGGATATTCTGTCCCGAATAGTCGCCCGAAATCTGATCCAACCACTCCTGACCGAACGATGGTACGCCGCGACGATTAGGAGCGACCACAACATAGCCCTGCGCCGCCATCAGCTGGAAGTTCCAGCGATAGCTCCAGAACTGCGAAACAACGCTCTGCGGGCCACCCTGACAATAGAGCAGAGTCGGGTACTTTTTGTTTGCGTCAAAATCGGGCGGAAAAATCACCCAAGTGAGCATCTTTTTGCCATCGGTGGTCTTAACCCATCGCTTCTGCACCTCGCCCATCTTGATATTGTTGTAGACAAAGTCGTTTACGGCGGTAAGCTTTGTCATAGCTCCATTTGCGAGGTCAAACTCGAAGATTTCGGGAGCCATCGAGATGGTCATCACCGAGCCAACGCACTTGCCACCGCCCAACTCAAACGAGTTGATGTCGTGGTCGCCCTTCGTGATAACCTCCACATCGCTTAAGCCATCCGCCTTAACGCGACAAATCTGATGTGTCGCCTCGATTGGCGCGATGAAGTAGATTGTTTCATCGTCGGCCCACGCCACATTTGTTGCGTGATAGTCGAAATTTGGAGTCAGATATTTCACCTCGCCTGAAGTGAAATCGTAGACCATAAGTCGCTCCTTGTCCGCCTCGTTACCTGCGCGCTCCTGCGAACGGAAGGCGATCTTCGAGCCGCTTGGCGACCATACGGGATACTTGTCGTAACCCACAAATGGGAGGTGTGCAACCTCTTTGCATATATTGCGCGTAGTGCCACTCTGAAGGTCGTATACGAAAATGTCCGAGTCTGTCGATACGGCATACTCCGTACCAGTCAGAGGCTTGCAAGTGTAGGCGAGTTGCTTTCCATCAGGACTCCACGCAATCTCAGCGTGGTCGAAATATGGAGCAAGCGGAGTGTCCCAAGCCGACTTCTCGCCCGTAATATCTTTGCCCGTGCCGACACCATTTGCCAACAGATCGGCAACAAAGATGTGGAGGTACTTTCCGCTATCCCAATAGTCCCAATGGCGCACCATCAAGTCGTCGTAGATGCGAGCCTTCGACTTCGCCATATCGCTGTGAATATCGGCAGAGTTTATATTCTTGGCGTGAACATACTGCGTGTAGTAGATGTGCTGCTCGTCGGGTGCGATGCCAAAACCCTCGATACCGCCCTCGATATTGGAAATCTGCTTCGGTTGCGAGCCATCCGCCTGCATCTTCCACAACTGCATATCGCCGCTGCGCGTCGTTGCAAACCAGATATCTGCACCATCGGCACTCCACACGGGCGAAACAGAGGTCGCTTCAAGGTCGGTAAGCTCCACCTCCTCGCCCGTTGCGAGGTTACGGCTTACGATGATTGTGATGCCACGATTCTCCTCCATATTGTAGCGCGTGAGGGTGTAGAGAAGTGTCGTGCCGTCGGGCGAAAGTGCGTGTTCACCAATACGCCCCATCTTCCACATAACCTCTGGAGTGAGGCGTGCCGCAGCAATCTCCTCTGCCGTTAGCGCGTTGTCAATTTTGAGAGGCTCAGGGGCTGTGTTGCACCCCGCAAAGCCCGAAAGTAGTAATGCCATAGCAATAAATAGTTTTTTCATATCCCTATTTTAAGTTAAAATTTCTTATCTTTGTATTGCTCAAAACGAAAACAGAGATGCGTACCGAGATATATTTTGCACATAAGGTGCTGATACTAACCGACTCCCCCGTAGAGTTCACGGAGTACTATCGTTTGCCTTCGTCCGAACTTTCAAGGGCGAATGTACTTAAAATTTTCGAAACCACCAATACAATTGTCGTTATAGACTCGATGATTGAGCCATACATAGAACGATTTGTAAGCGAATTTAAGTATGTAGAGGCGGCGGGCGGATTGGTCGAGAACGAGAAGGGCGAAACGCTGATGATCTACTGCTATCGCCATTGGGATTTGCCGAAGGGGCATATCGACGAGGGCGAGAGTGCCGAGGTGTGCGCCGTGCGCGAGGTGGCAGAGGAGACGGGGGTTGAGGGCGCAAAAATTGTTCGATTTTTGTGCAATACACTTCACGCCTATGGCGTTTATGGTGTGTGGGAGTTGAAGCAGACCTCGTGGTATCTACTCTCGGCGACGAGCTGTCCGACAAAACCTCAAAAGGAGGAGGATATCGCCATCGCCAAGTGGTGCTCGAAGGAGGAGCTTGAGGAGAATCTGCGCTCGACATACCCCACAATACGCAATGTTTTTGCAGCTAAAAACGGAAATTTACAATAATCCTAAGTAGCCAAAAACAAAAAACTAACAGACCCCACCGCCCTATGGGCACCTCCCCTAACTTAGGGGAGGAAATTAAACTACAATAAATTGTCCCCCTAAGTTAGGGGGACGAGCAAAGCGGAGGGGGGCTGTAAAAAAACTAAAAACTTATAACCAAAAAAGCCAATGGCCACCGCTGCGATTAAGCCGAGTGCAGAGGCTGCTTGCAGACTATGTAGAGGCAGAGCAGTGAAGACTGAAAGTCAATGGCTAATGGCTAACAGCCTCAAAAAATAGATAGCGTATGGTAAAGATTCTTTGGGTTGATGACGAAATCGAGTTGCTGAAACCGCACATTATGCTCCTTCAGGGCAAGGGGTACGAGGTGGAGACCTGCAACAACGGCTACGATGCCATAGATATGGCAACGGAGGTGGCGTATGATGTAATTATTCTCGACGAGATGATGCCCGGAATGACGGGACTCGAAACGCTGCCGCTTATCAAGGATGTTCGCCCTACTACCCCCGTGATAATGGTTACAAAGAGCGAGGAGGAGGATATTATGGATAAGGCGATAGGCTCGAAGATTGCCGACTATATCGTCAAGCCCGTAAACCCATCGCAGATGCTGCCACTCATCAAGAAGCATGTTCACTCGCAGCAGCTCGTAACCGAGCAGACCACCGCTGACTATCGTGCCGAGTTTGGTCGTATCTCGGTCTCGATGCAGAACGCCTCGACCTTTCAGCAGTGGAGCGCAATATATCGTAAACTCGTAAATTGGGATATCGAACTGTCGGGTGGAGATGAGTCTATTCGCGAGATTTTGCAGTATCAAAAGGCGGAGGCAAATCGCATTTTTGGTCGCTTTGTCTGCAATAACTACCGCGATTGGATCAACTCGCGCGACGAGGATACTCCAGTGATGTCGCACACGCTGATGCGCAGCAATATCTTCCCTATCGTCGATAACAACACCAAGACCACGCTGCTTCTGATAGATAACTTCCGCTACGACCAGTGGCGAGCTATCAGCGGAATGTTGCGCGGCTACTTCGATATTGCAACCGACGACTTCTACTGTGCAATACTCCCTACGGCGACACAGTACGCCCGCAATGCTATCTTTGCAGGTTTGATGCCATTGGCGATAGATAAACTTATGCCACAGAGGTGGCTCAACGACAACGAGGAGGGTGGTAAAAATCAGCACGAGGAGGAGTTCCTTGCGCGACAGATTGCCCAGGCGGGCAAACGCTACAAGTGGTCGTTCGACAAGCTTGTACGCCCAGAGGCGGGCAGAAAGCTCATTGATAATATTCAGCGCATCTACGATGCCGATTTCTCGGTTATCGTCTACAACTTCCTCGATATCCTTTCGCACGCCCGCACCGAGACAGAGATTATCCGCCAACTCACGGAGGATGATGCTTCGTTCCGTTCGCTTACGCGTTCGTGGTTCGAGCATTCGGAGCTATTTACGCTGCTTAAGATGCTCTCGGAGCGAGGTCATACGGTGGTCGTAACCTCAGATCACGGCACCGTGCGCGTGGATAACCCAGTGAAGGTTACGGGAGATCGCGAAACTTCGGCAAATCTACGCTACAAGACAGGTCGCAACCTTGCCTACAATCGCAAAGAGGTCTTTGAGATTACGCGCCCTGAGGAGGTGCAACTCCCAGCATCAAACCTCACATCGAGCTATATCTTCGCCTACAATAACGACTTTTTGGTCTATAACAACGATGCCAATCGCCATATCCGCTACTATCGTGACACCTTCCAGCACGGAGGAATCTCGATGGAGGAGATGATTGTGCCATATATCGTTTTGCAACCGAAGAGGTAAATCCTTTTGGAATTGTCTACTTTAGGTGTGAAAAACAAGCAGCGCAACTCGAAAGGTTGCGCTGCTTTTCTATGGTATGAGGTGCTGTTTAATACTTCAACACCTTTGAGGATGCATAAGACAACTTCAAGGCGTTGGCGCGGCGAAGCTCCTGCTTAACATCCGCAATAACACCCATCTTTGTGTTCTCGTCTGCCTTCAAACATACGGTCATCGAAGCACGATCCGACTCGTTCAAGTTGTCACGCTCGCCAGCTACGAAGTCCAAAATATCCTTCGTTGTCTTGTACGAGTCGTTCAACTGAATACGAGGTGCGGTACCGAACTTCGCCTGCATATTCAACGCAGGTGTACCTATATGTATATATGATACCAAGTTCTTCTTTTCGAGCTTCTGTACCTCGGTTGCCTCAGGCAACTTGTAGGTTACGAGCAACTCCTGATCGCGCATCGAAGTCGAGAGCATAAAGAAGAAGAGGATGATATAAACGACATCGGGAAGCGATGTGGTCGACATTGCGGGCACTTCGCGCTCGCCCTTTTTCTTCATTACTGCCATACTACTTAATCATTTTACGCGGCTCTGCCTCCGAAATCTTCATTGGAATTGCCTTGGTTATTACTTTACGCTCTGCCTCATCCAAATCGGCGAACTCCTTACCGAACTTGCTCATTGCAACCTCGTCACGCACCTCGTTGAAGGCGCGAGTAAGCTCGTTCTGAACCTGAATGTAGACCTGATAACTTGTATCACGAGTGTTCTGCAACGAAATCACACCTTCGCTGACAGGATATGCCCACTTCGAGCCATCTGGCATCTCAATATCAGTAACCTTCTTCTCTGGAAGATCCTTGTCATCGAGTGGATTGAGGATAAACTCCTTCGCCTTATCCTTCAAGGCGTTCAACGAGATTACCTTTCCTCCTGCCATGATGTTACCCGAACCAGAAACGAACACCAAGAGAAGGTTTCGCTCCTTCACCTTGATATCCTCCTGCTTCACATTCGGATCTGCCATTGGTGGCAACATACGCACGATACCGGTATCGATATCCATTGTGGAAACCACAAGGAAGAAGATAAGCACGGTAAACGCGATATCCGCTTGCGACGAGGCGTTGATTTCAGGTATTTTCTTACTTTTAGCCATAAATACTCTACTACTTTAATGCGTTGCGAACCTCTCCTACAAGTGTAACGAGAATCGTTGCAGCTGCAACTACATAAGTTACGAGGATACCTGTCTCGGAGATAACCAACTCGAATGGATCATCGAATACACCACCTGCCGAGTTTGGAATAACCAAACCATCGTGGCTGAGTGCAATGCCGAGGGCTGCGCCTACGACAACTACAACCAAAACAACAGCGATAAGCGTGTTCTTCAATCCCGCAGGGTTGGTAATCGTACCCTTGATGGCCGCACAGATGACGCTAAGAATTGCTACCACGAGCAACGCATAGCCCCACATGAGGTTCCAACTGATGGCAACTTCTGCACCACCCGAAATAACCGCCCAAGCAACAAGGCCGAGGGTTATGCCGAAGAGCACTGCCATCAAAATATTTAACATCTTTTTCATAAAATTCGTGTTGTGTACGATTATTCGTTAATCAAATTATTTCTTGTTGTATGCAGTGAGCATATCAGTCAAAGTGATCGAAGCATCCTCCATCTCGTTAACCATACCGTCGATCTTAACGATAACATAGTTGTAGAACACCTGGAGAACCATAGCTGCAATCAGACCGAGGAGGGTTGTCAAGAGCGCAACCTTCATACCACCTGCTACGAGTGCTGGGCTGATATCACCTGCTGCCTGGATAGAGTCGAACGACTGAACGAGACCAACAACTGTACCCATGAATCCGAGTGATGGAGAGAGCGAGATGAACAACGACAACCAGCCGAGACCCGACTCCAACTGACCAGTCTGTACCGAACCGTACGATACCACTGCCTTCTCAACTGCGTCGAGACCGAGGTGGTAACGATCAAGTCCCTGATAGTAGATCGAAGCGATAGGGCCCTTGGTGTTGCGGCAAACCTCCTTAGCAGCCTCGATGCCACCCTCGTTCAACGCAGCCTCAACCTTAGCGATGAACTTCTTGGTGTTGATAGTCGAGAGCGAGAGGAAAAGAATACGCTCAATAGCGATAGCCATACCGAGTACCAATACTACGAGGATTGGAAGCATCCATCCCCAACCTCCCTCGAGGAACTTCTGCATGAGAACATAGTGAATCGACTCACCAGCGATCTCTGTCTCTGCGTCGATAGCAGGAGCCTCAACAGCCTCTACTACTTCGGTTGCAGGCTGCTCTGCAGTTGCAGTAGCTGCCTCCTGTGCAATTGCAGTGCTGAAAGTCATTGCAGCAGCTGCCAAAACCAAAAATAATTTTTTCATAGTTTTTAATTAATTAAAAATTTAGTTGTTTGTGTTATGTGTTTTTAATAAAAATTTATCCTCTTGTCTCGTTTCGTCACTTTTGGCTTACACACCACCAAAAAGCCGTAACCATTTGCGCGACAAACAATTATCTGCCCTATTTGCCTATTTTGACTCCAAAATTAGGCATATTACAGTCCGAAATATATAACTTTTTTTTTGTTTTTGCAAACTCGCAACTTTTTTCCACTCCCTTTTTTCGTGTTTTGCAATAGATTTACTACTTTTGTGCTATCAAGTGAAAGAACAACAAAAACAGTATAAATATGGAAAAGGCAAAAATCTTAATCGTCGGTAGCGGCCCTGCGGGTTTTACGGCTGCCATCTACGCTGCGCGTGCTGCGCTCAACCCTGTATTGTACGAGGGAATTGAACCAGGAGGTCAGCTCACAACAACAACCGAAATCGAGAACTTCCCAGGTTATCCCGATGGCGTTCAGGGAACGGAGATGATGAACGATCTTCGCGCTCAGGCTTTGCGTCTTGGAGCTGAGGTTCGCACGGGCATCGTGACTGATATTGACACCTCAAAACGACCTTTCGTACTCACCATTGATGGAGAGAAACAGATTGAGGCTGAGGCTGTTATCATCTGCACTGGAGCATCAGCAAAATATCTCGGTTTGGAGTCGGAGCGTAAGTTCCGAGGTATGGGCGTGAGTGCCTGCGCAACCTGCGACGGCTTCTTCTACCGCAAGCAGGATGTAGCGGTAGTTGGTGGTGGCGACACCGCCTGCGAGGAGGCAACCTACCTCGCATCACTCTGCCGTCAGGTCTACCTCATTGTGCGCAAGCCTTTCCTTCGCGCATCGAAGGCGATGCAGGAGCGCGTATTCAACACTCCGAACATCAAAGTCCTCTTCGAGCATAACACCGTAGAGGTGTTGGGCGATATGGATGGTGTAACAGGCGCACGACTTCGCAAGGGCGATGGAGAGGAGTACGATATCGAGATTTCGGGCTTCTTCCTCGCTATCGGACACCACCCTAACACCGAGCTTGTAAAGGGCAAGTTGGAACTCGACGAGCAGGGTTACATCGTGGTTGAGCCGGGTACATCAAAGACCTCGGTGGAGGGCATCTTCGCCGCAGGCGATGTTCGCGACCCACACTACCGTCAGGCTATTGTAGCCGCAGGTTCGGGCTGTATCGCTGCGCTCGATGCAGAGCGTTGGTTAGCTTCGCAGAAATAATTGACAGTTGACAATTGACAATTGACAATTAAAGGTTTTTTTGATTATAAAATATAGATAATAAATTTTACAAAAATTCTCAATTATCCATTATCAATTGTCAATTAAATTATGATTTCAATCACTATTTTAGGTGCTGCATCGGCAAAGCCAACTGCAAACGGACACCCCTCGGCACAGGTGGTAAACTGCAATGAGCAGTACTACTTGGTCGATGCGGGGGAGGGTGTGCAGCAGCAGATGTTTCGCTGTGGCATAAATCCGCTGAAGTTGCGCGCGGTGTTTATCTCGCACCTGCACGGCGACCACTGCTTCGGTCTCTTTCCACTAATCTCTACGCTTGGTCTTTATGGCAAGAAGACGCCACTCACAATCTATGCACCACGCCCCTTTGGAGAGATTTTGGAGAGTCACCTCCGCTACTTCGACAAGGAGTTGCCATACGAGGTGCAGTGGGTGGAGGTTGATACCACGAAACATCAGATAATTTTTGAAAATCGCTCATTGGAGGTGTGGAGCATTCCGCTGCGCCACCGCGTACCGACTGCGGGCTACCTCTTCCGCGAAAAGCCGCTGCCACGCAATGTGGACAAGTTCGCCATTGAGCGTTACGGATTGTCAATCAAGCAGATAGTTGCCGCAAAGGAGGGCGAGGACATCGAGTTGGAGGATGGTACAATTTTGCCAAACGAGCGCATAACATTCGTGGCACATCCGCCACAGTCGTACGCCTACTGCTCCGACACAAATCGTTCGGGTGCTGTGGCGAAGTATGTTGCGGGAGTCGATATGCTCTACCACGAAGCGACCTACGGCTCCGAGCATCAGCGCGATGCGAAAGAGCGCGGTCACTCAACCTCGGTGGATGCCGCAAAAACAGCATTGGCAGCGGGTGCAAAGCGACTTTTGATAGGTCATTTTTCATCGCGTTACAAGGATAAAGAGCCATTGTTGGCGGAGGCGAGAGCCATATTCCCCGAAACTGAAATTGCCCACGAAGGCGCAACCTTCAGAATTGAAAATTGAGAATTGAGAATTGAGAATTAAAGGTTTTTTATATCAAATTAAACAAATTATAACAAAAACGATTTGTCGTTTTTACCAATAATTATCAATTGTCAACTGTCAATTATCAATTAAAAAACAAAATTATGATTACACGAGCTGAAATACTTGATATTAAATCACTTGCAACAAAGCAGGGGCGCGAAGAGTTGGGAGCATTTATAGCCGAAGGCGAGAAGTTGGTTGGCGAAATCCGCAACTCGTCGCTGCGCATTCGTCGCATCTTGCAGACAAAGCCTATTTTCGCTGACGGGGAGCTTATCTCCGAGCGCGAAATGGAGCGTATCTCGCAGCTGAAAACGGCAAATTCTGTCTTGGCGGTGGTCGAGTTGCCACGCTACTCGCTCGCGAAGGCGCAACCCGAAAAAAATCTCGTTTTGGCACTTGACCGCGTGCAGAATCCGGGAAATCTCGGCACGATAATTCGCCTTGCCGATTGGTTTGGAATCTCGGATATCGTCTGCTCGGAGGATAGTGCCGACTGCTTCAATCCGAAGGTTGTGCAGGCGACAATGGGGGCGATTTTGCGTGTTCGCGTACACTACACCAATCTTCCGCAGTGGCTTGCTGCACAGCACAATACAAAGATTTACGGAACATTCCTTGAGGGCGAAAATATCTACTCGGCACAGCTCGACAAGTCGGGTGTAATCGTTATGGGCAACGAGGGGCAAGGCATCTCCGACGAGGTTGCCAAATCGGTTTCGCACAAGTTGCTTATTCCGCCATATCCAGCTGACCGTTGCGGCTCGGAGTCGCTGAATGTGGCAGTTGCTACGGCTGTTATATGTTCCGAATTTAGAAGAAGATAGTTCGCTATGTTACTGCAAGATAGACTTAAAAATTATCGCCTTATTCTCGCATCTGCCTCACCTCGTCGTCGTGAGTTGCTTGCAGCGTGCGATATCGATTTCACACTTGCCGAGAGGTTCGAGTGCGAGGAGCAATACCCAGCCGACCTCGAAGCTGAAAAGGTTGCCGAATACCTTTCGCAGCTGAAAAGTAACGCCTACCCTACTCCGCTTGCCGAGCGCGATATCCTGCTAACCGCCGATACGGTTGTTATTTCGGGGGAGAAGATTCTCGGAAAGCCACACTCCGAGGAGGAGGCGCGAGAGATGATTTCGATGCTTTCGGGCGCAACACACAAAGTGGTTACGGGTGTAACACTCCGCACCGTTGAGCGTACCGTTTCATTCTCTGCCGAGAGTTTGGTTTCGTTCCGTACACTCGATGCAGAGGAGATTGAGTACTATGTCGCAAACTATCGCCCAATGGACAAAGCGGGTGCATACGGCATTCAGGAGTGGATTGGCTATATCGGCATCGAGGGTATCGAAGGCTCGTTCTACAATGTTATGGGATTGCCCGTACAACGACTCTACTCCTCCCTTAAAGAACTGATTTAGACAGAGTTTGCTGCTGCATTATAATTTCACGGGGGGGGGTGACAAATAGAGAGTACAAACTAACGGAACGCTCAGGGCTGATCCTTGAGGGTGGTGGTATGCGCGCCGAGTCATTGACAATCATCAAGTAGCGTTTAAGTTGCTGCCATAACCATAAAATTTTTCAAAAAACACCTCTCTAAAGTATCTCATCTATCCTCTTTTTACTATCTTTGCGCCCGATTTAGGTTATATTTATAAGGTTAGTAAGTGATGAAACCAAAATTTACTCTTGATTTTGACCCAAAAATATTCTACACTTTGCGCCACTACAATCGCGCACTGTTTGCTAAGGATATTATGGCGGGTATTATTGTCGGTATTGTGGCGATTCCTCTCGCAATCGCATTCGGTATCGCGTCGGGTGTAGGCCCAACCGAGGGACTTGTAACGGCAATTATTGCAGGATTTGTTATCTCGGCACTCGGAGGTTCGCGTGTGCAGATTGGCGGCCCTACGGGCGCATTTATCGTCATTATCTATGGCGTGGTGCAGCAGTTCGGCTTGGGTGGTCTGGCGATTGCAACCATTATGGCGGGTATTATGCTGGTGCTGATGGGCGTATTCAAACTCGGCACTATCATCAAGTTTATGCCATACCCTATTATCGTGGGCTTCACCGCAGGTATCGCTGTGACGATCTTCTCGACACAGATTAACGACCTGCTCGGTCTCGGCATCGAGGATGTTCCAGCAAACTTTATTGAGAAGTGGAAGTGCTATTTCGCAAACCTCGGCAACACCAATTGGTGGTCGTTGGGTATCGGCTTAGCGTCGATTTTGATTATTGTAGGCACTCCCTACATCTCGAAGAAGATGCCAGGCTCGTTGCTCGCAATCGTTATTATGACCGCTTTCTGCTGGGCTTTGGAGCACTTTACTGGCATTCACCCCGTAGCGACTATTGGTGATCTGTACGAACTCCCTTCGGGCTTGCCATCATTCCGCCTCCCTGCGTTGGGCGACGAGCCACTGTGGAGTACCATTCAGGCTCTGCTTCCGACAGCCTTTACGATTGCGATGCTCGGTGCTATCGAGTCGTTGCTCTCGGCGATGGTTTCGGATGGTGTTATCGGCTCGCGCCACAACTCCAACACCGAGCTTATGGCTCAAGGTTTGGCAAATATCGTAGTTCCATTCTTCGGCGGAATCCCCGCTACGGGAGCTATCGCACGAACAATGGCAAATATCAACAACGGCGGTCGCACCCCCGTTGCAGGTATCGTTCACACCATTGTTTTGTTGCTCGTGCTGCTCTTCTTGGGCGGCTTGGTAGGTGCTATCCCGATGCCATGTTTGGCTGGAGTGTTGATTATGGTGTCGTACAATATGAGTGGTTGGCGCACAATTCGTTCGATGTGTCGTCAGTCGCGCTCGGATATAGCAATTCTCTTTACGACGATGCTCCTGACCATCATCTTCGACCTCACAATCGCTATCGAGGTGGGCTTGATTTTGGCAGTTGTACTCTTCGTGCGTCGTATTATGGAGACCTCGAACATCTCGGTTTTGCGCGATGAGATGGAGCTGCATCACGATGGTGAGGATGGCGATGTTCAGCTCGCAATTCCAAAGGGTGTAGAGGTATACGAGATTGATGGCCCATTCTTCTTTGGTGTGGCTACAAAGTTCGAGGAGCTGACCTCGATGCGCAACTCGATGCCTATTCGCATTGTGCGTATGCGCAAGGTGTCATTTATCGACTCAACAGGTCTGCACAACCTCGAAATCTTTATCGAGGCGGCATTGAAGGCTGGTCAAACCGTTCTTCTTTCGGGTGTAAATAAGAAGGTTTATGCCGCTATCGAGCGTGCTGGCATTCTTCGCAAGATTGGCAAGGAGAATGTTCTCGACCATATCGACCTCGCTCTTGCTCGCGCTGAGCAACTCTCTAAGGAGTTAGATGCAAAGAACTAAGAGTCGGGTATCACAGATAAAAAAGACCAAAGTGTTTTGACGGCACTTTGGTCTTTTCTTTTTGGAAAAATCTCGTCTGAACTCTATCGCTCAACCATCTTTGCCAAGCCTCCCTCCGAGGTTTCGCGGTAGAGCGAAGGGAGATTGTGTCCCGTTTCGTGCATCACCGCCACAACCTTGTCGAACGAAACAAGATGTGAGCCATCCGAGAGTGTAGCGTAGGTGTTGGCATCAAAGGCTCGCGCTGCTGCAATAGCATTGCGCTCAATACAAGGCACTTGCACCAATCCGCAGACAGGATCGCAGGTTAAGCCTAAATGGTGTTCCAAGCCCATCTCTGCGGCATATTCGATTTGCGCAGGTGTACCTCCAAAGAGCTGACAAGCTGCCGCAGCGGCCATAGCACACGCCACGCCAATCTCTCCTTGGCATCCCACCTCGGCTCCCGAAATCGAGGAGTTTGTCTTGACGACATTTCCGAACAATCCTGCTGTCGCCAATGCGCGCAACATTCTGATACGGAGAAACTCGCGCGAGGTGTTTAGATGATACATTACAGCTGGCAGAACTCCGCACGAACCGCAAGTTGGAGCTGTAACAACCGTACCTCCCGATGCATTCTCCTCGGCTACGGCGAGTGCGTAGGCGTAGATTTTTGCTCTCGTTGCGAGCGAATCGGTAAAACTCTTCGACTTGACGAAGTAGGTACTCGCCTTGCGCGCAACCTTCAAACCGCCAGGCAATACGCCATCATTGTTCAATCCGCGCGCGATGGTGTCGCACATTACCGTCCAAATATTATCCAAGAAGTCCCAAATCTCCTTGCCCTCGCAATCCTCAACATACTCCCAATAGGTCTTGCCCTCACGATAACACCACTCCTTTATCTCGCTGATGGTGCTGAGTGGGTATATCTGCTTCTTGTCGGCAGGCTTAGTATCCTCATTCGCCAATGCACCACCACCAACGCTGTAAATCTCCCACTTGTCGTACACCTCGCCACCGCGCAACGCCTCGAAAAGCATTCCGTTTGGATGAAATGGCAGTACAACATCCGCCTTCCAGAGAATCTCTATTGGTGCTACGGGCTGCAAAACGGACTCTATCGCCTTGTCGGTCAAGTGACCTCGCCCCGTTGCAGCGAGTGAGCCGTAGAGCGTCACACGAAAACTCTCCGCATCGGGACAACGCTTCAAAAACTCCTCAGCGGCACGCTTTGGCCCCATCGTGTGGCTACTCGATGGCCCATTTCCTATCTTGAATAACTCTCGTAACGACTCCATAATATCAGTTTTGATTGTGACAAAGATAGACAAAAAATTACAATTCCTATGCAAAAAGAGCCTCTCTAACTTCATTCTCTTGTTAGATAGGCCCTTTTTCAATCTCTATGATACATCTGCAATAAACAGTTGCCAACCACTCCAGATATCTGACATCTTTGCCGCAACGCCATTCTCCACCTCCGACATCGCTGCCACAACGGCGGTCATCACCGCTGCATCGGTGGTAGAGATCGGCTCATCGGGCAGAAGGTGTGTGGCATCTGCAACGCGGCGAATATAGCCCTCGGTGTTGTTCTCCGAAGGTGGTGCGTACCTATTTATCATATCGCGAAGGGTGCGGCATCCGTGCTTCACTGCGTATGTGTGCAACAAGACAAACATTGCGCGATAGCCCCACTCGATACTCTCGAATTGGCGAAATGCCACATCGCTACTCTCTGCTCGCTCACCCTTGTAGCGGAACGAGCCGCGTCGTATATTTCCAGGATTAAGGTTTCGTAGTCCTCTGCTCATCTTTCGTGTCATACTCTCCTATTTCGCGTTCAACCTTTCGTTTTACATAATTGCGCAACCACTCGAACAGTTTGGCATCGCTCAATACCGAGGCATTCTCCAAAAACGACCACATCTCAACGCCACAAATCGCCCCAGCAATAATGCGTGTTAGGTGCAGCATCATAAAGTCGAGAATGCAATACTCGATAAGCCAACTCATCGCAATGGTAAGCATCACAAAACCCGCCTTGCGTATCGTGCGCCACGCTTCGTGCGACGAAAAGTACCACTTCTCGCCCCTCTGTTTCGCCTCGCAACGGGAGGCTATGACTCCCGTTACAAAATCGACTAATATAAATGTCAATGCGCACAACACAACAGACCTTATCGGTGCAAATAGGGCGGCTAACCCCAAAATAGCACCATTAGCGTATCTGTACATAACCTCCATTTATGGAGCATCTTTGCATTATATCGTTGCCTGCATCATAGCTTGCAAACTCCGACGCGTTTCTTTTCAAGTAGTTGGACAATCGTTTCAACAGCGACTGTCGGCGCAAACGCAACGACTTGTGCAGCGTGTGTACGGCAGTCTTGATTGCCGTATCGCTGCGCGCCGAGGAGGGAATATACAAACCCAACTCCCCTGTACGGACATTGAGAGATGGCTGAATCATTGTTCGCACCGCCATAGCGAGCGCAGGTGCGACATAATCGTCGAGCAGAGTCGTGTGAGAGCCTCCCAGCATCTCTTCGTATAGCTCTGTTCCCACAATCGGGACAATGTAGCGATCCGCTGCTGAAGCGATGTCTGAATCGAGTACAACCTCTGGCGAAACATATTCACCATCGCTGAAAGCCAATTTAATAACTTGTTCATTTGTGATAAGATTTTTCATAACCGTTTAATCAATAGATTTAAGGTTGGATTTGCTGATTTCGGAGAGGAAGAGCTGCTGTCGCTCATCGCTCTCGTCATACTCCAATCCATCCGCCTTGCGCGCCTCCCAAACCCTCATATAGATAGGTTTCGAGCGAGTTGGAGGGCGATTTATAATCTCTAACGAGGAGCTATCAATCTGCAAAATCTTGGATATTGCGTGCAGAATCGGCTCCATTATCTCGCTCTGCTCGCCAAGAATTACGGTGTTGAGAGCCACCTCATACTCGTGCAAAATTCGCTCGGAGCTGAAACCCGACGAGTAGTCCAAACCACTCAACGAGCGAAACCACGAGTGCGCCACCACAATGTCGCTTGTCGCCTGATCGTGCAACTCTTTCCAGTCGCCATCGTTTTGCGACTCAATGGGGATAAAACGCGAATTGTCGTCGGAACTCTCGTCACGAATGATAAACATCACCTGTCCGGGCTTACCCGCGAAACGCTGCTCCGCCATACGCGCCAACTCGGAGGCCTGCTCCTCGCTATCCACTGCGTTGTCAATCATCATTACACCCGAAAGCTGGAACGAATTGTCCAAACGAGCAATATTCCAACGATCTGTCTTGTAGGCTATTGCCGAGACATTCAATCCCGCAATGTACTGCGGAACACCGTAGTGGTCGAACATCGGCTCGTAGTCCTTGTAGTGAATTATCGCACGAAGGCTTCCATCTGTCTGCTTCTCAAAGTTCGGATAGAGTGGCAACGATATCGCCTCCTTCGCATTGAAGTGCCTCCAGTCGTGATGAAGCAATATGTGCTGCGAATCCTTTGCGACACGGCAACGCGTAGCATCTTGATGATACAACGAGAGGAAGGAGTGATTCTCATCCGTCACCACCTCCAAGAAGGCGTTGCCGAACAACGACTTATCGAAAGCCAACTTGTTCAATATTTGGCGCAACGACTCGCCATCTCCGTTGGCTCGCTTTACGAAACTACCCAGCAGAATCTCCGAGATGTCGTAGTTGAAACCCTTGCCAGAGATGTAATCCGCCTTATCGTTTATGATACGACGATGTGCAGTCGAGCGTCGCGACAAGACCGCCAACGCCTCTGGCATATTGTTATCCGTTCCCCAACGCCAGAACTCTTTACTCTCAACCGTTTTGGGCGACAGCGCATAGAACATATCGGCACTATTTTGTGCGGTGGTACAGATTTTACTCTTTGTCTTTACATTTTCCATATCGTTGATGTTTTTTAGTGGTTAGATAATCTCGGGCGAAAACTCCGTGTCGTACGAAACAAGTCGCAGCGTAACAGTTGGAGTGTCGTGCAGACGGCTGCCCGAGGAGGATGTGAGGGCTTCAAGACGCAGGGGCTGCTCGGTGGTAAATTGAGCTGAATAGCCAACAAGGAGTCGGCGGCCATCGCACAATGACACCACAGCAACCAAACCCTCGTACAACACTTGCTCCAAAAATTCGATGGTCAGCCAATCGGAGGCATCTCTTCTGTCGGCAACAATGCTCAACCGATGCGACACGCAGGCGACGCCATCGTTGCATTCGGCGCACTCTTCATACTGCGACAAATCATCCAAGAGGTCGATTTCGAGGGAAAACTCATCCGAAAGTTCAACCTCACAACCATCACTTGAAAAGAGGGCTGACTCCACCGCGTTGGCTGGGTAGAGAGTTACACTCTCCACCCCACCAACAGGCTTATAGTTCGAGGCAGCACCCATTACACAATCGTGAGATCATCATAGATATAAGCAGAAATCAACGCCTCATCGGCAATTGCCGTACCTGCAAGGAACACAGCGCGCTGACGATTCTCCATCTCGTCTGGATTGTACCACAAATGGATCTCCTTCTCAGGCGAATCGGCAGTGTTGAGAGCCAAGATGAAGTTACGACGATCGGTAAGAATCGCAAATGACGAGGCGATCTTAATACCGTAGTTGTTAGCCGCAACCTCCACAAGCGGAATACCATGATAGGTCAATACTGGGCGACCTGTGGCAATCGTCTGAGTACAGTTCGACAATCCATTATCATCAAGATAGAACTGATAAGCATCGTAGATGTCGGAACTTACATAGAATACCAGATTTCCGTCCGATGCGATATTTCGCAATGTCGGCTTTGCAGAGCGCCAAGCATTGTTGAGAATCTCCACCACCGAGCAATCTTCGTGATCGGAGAGTACATAGACATTATTGAGATTACCACCCTTCTCATTGATGTTCAACAGACGGCGGATAAATCCGTCGAAGCTACTGATGTTAGAGACAACACCCTCAACATCGCCAAACCACATCGAGGCGTAGACACTCTCGGCAATAGAGCGACGGAAAAGCTCGGTCTCAACCTTCTCCAGATCGCTACAGGTCAAGTCGCCCGAACTAAACTCTGGTACACTTGAGAGATAGTCAAAAACGGTTGAAATATAATCCTCGGCGGTATACGACGACTCAGCCTTCAATCTCTTCATCTCAACCTCGTTTTGCATATAATAGGTTGATGGGCCGCCCTGCCAACCCGCGACATAAGACTTTAGGATGTTTTTGCTGTGAGCGAACAACGGAACCTTGGTCGGCATTGGCTGATTGTAGAGTACGCGTACTCCAAACTCATCTGCCGACTTACCGCAGAATATTGGACGGAAAAAGATCTCCTCAACCTCTTTTACATTGTAGGTCTTTGAATTTTCGATAATCATAATTTTAAGTTTTTTTGTCTGTTTGTAGTTAAATTTTTTGTTGCAATGACAAATTCGAGATGACTCTTTTTACAACCTCTGATATCTCAGATTGCGCAAATCATCTGCATACGCCAATGCGTTGTGTGTTGGCTGAACACCCTCCAACGAGGGGTCTTCACACACCTTTGTTCGGCTTCCCTTCACGCCATTTTGCCCCTCTTCAAACGCGATTGTAGAGGCTTTGGGCTGGATGTTTTCGGGCAGGTGAAGAACATTTACATCGTTCAATGGGGCTGTTGTTTCGACCTCTTGCTGCTGAGGGCTAAACCACCCTTTTACCCTCTCGATAAGACCTTTGGGCTTGGTGGTCTCCTCCACCCCGATAATCGCATCGGCAAGTCCCGCCTCAACAACCTCGTTTGGACTCAACCAGCGTCCGCGACCACTATTCTCGCTCATCAGGGCGATAAACGACTCCTTGCTGCGCCCCGAACGAAGCGCGTACAGCGACGCGAGGCGGTCATCGGTCTTTTTGAGTAGGTCAATTCGCTCGGAAAGGTCGGCGGCATTACCCTCTACGGTGCTGCTCGATAGATGCACAAGATAGAGTGCTGACGAGGCAATTTCGCGGCAGCCTGCACTCGCAGCCTGCGCAATAATTGTGGCTGCCGAAGCGGTATAACCGTAACATCGCGTGGTGATTGTGGCGTCGAGCGAAATAAGTGACTCGTAGATAAGTAGAGCATCGTTTACATCTCCGCCCGTTGAACGGATATTCACAACAACCCTCTCAGCTTCAATCTCCTTGATGCTCTCCAGCTCTCGGCGCAGTCGCTCGTAGGTAGCAACGCTGTGCGACGAATCGGCAAACTGTTCATCCTCAGGAACGCCTATCACACCTTCGATATCTATGGTACACACCGAAGCCTCGTTTCTGATTTTAATCTGTGTTTCCATTGGTTTTACTCTTTAATTAATCCTTTTTGTAGACGGCATATCGCACCTTCTCGTAGGAGCAGTTCAACTCATCTGCGAGCTGTTTGATTGCCTTGATTTTAGCCTCGCCACCTCGCACTCGCCTCGCCACCTCGGAGCGCACATACAGCCTCTCAAGGGCCGCTTTGTTGAGCAGACTCTCCTCCCACATCTGCTCAACTGCGTTCGGCAGAGTACAACTTCCCAACTGGTGCAACAGCCCTGTTAGCAATTTTCGTCTATACTCTTTCATTGTCTCTCACAAAGTTCTCGCTCGAACGAGCATCGTACAACACTACTCTCCGTATCCCATCGCTCCACCTTCGCAAGTCTAAATAGCGAACTCTCTCTCTGAATCTTGAAGCGGAACCTGCTCCGCAATGATGGTAACACACCATCGGCTGTAAAGAGAGTTGCGATCTCCTGCGTTGTGAGGTAGAGGTTTAGGGTGATGGTTTGACCTTCGCATTGGCGTTGCAACATAGGGAGATAGCGAGTGTGCAGACCATAAGTGCCGTTGCGATTCTCGAAACAGAGATTCACCCCCTCATCATCCAAAAATGCGGCGTAAGGATAGCTGTTGAGTCGAGCCGCCGCAGCTCCCCAACTCTCGCCTTCGGGGAGGCTACGCATACCCTTATAGCAGACTATGCGGGGCGTAAATGCCACATCCAAACCAAGCTCCTCCTGCCCCATATCTCCAACCTGCATAATTGATGCAGAGGGTGCGCACCCGATAACATCGGTGGTGTTGAGCGTTGTGGTAAATAGTCCATTGCCAAGCGTGCGTGTCGTCTCCTTTGTGCCGTAGAGTGGGTTGCGAAGAGTCCATCTACCGAGTTCGGTTTCATTCTCAAGGTTGAAGGCGTGCGAAGCGCGATCGGTGTCGAGATACTTCAACTCGATGTTTTGCGGCAGCCCTACGCCTGTGTCTGCCACCTCCACACCGCCAACAACATCGATACGGTTGCTCCAATCAACCTCATCGCCCCTTTCGTATAGCTCCTCCAAAGGCTCGATATGCACCTCCTTGCGATTGCGGTCGGTGTAGAATGCAAGGTTAAACATCTCGCCCAATGCAGTCAGCAACTCGCCTTGAGTGATATTTCGCGGAGCAATATCGCCAAAGTCGAGAGGCGCATTGTATCCCGGAACGGTTGTAAAGTATGGTCGCAACGAGGTGGCTGTGCCGATGGTCAAGGTCATCCCCGGCTCTGCACCTCCGAACCAGAACTTATCCAAGACGAGCGTCTCGCCAGCGGCAACATCCTGCGGAGCGATGCGGAAGTCCATCTCAACATCCATACGGCCACTCTCCTCAACATATCCCGCATAGAGAGCCCAATCGCCATTGTATGGGTACCACGACTCACTTTCGTCAGAGTCGCGATAGAGCAGCGACAGCGTAGATATCGATATCGATGGCGTTGTTATCAACTCCGAGCGCGACGACCAACTACCGAGAACACTATGCATATTATTCGGGTGTTTTGCCGAGAGCATATACTCGCGTCCTTCGGTGTGGTCAAAGACGACGGCTCTATACTGCGTATTTGTTGAGATTTCACCACGAAAATCTTTGCAGGTATTTGCGAGCATCACCTCAACGCGCTCGCCATTCAACCCCTCGACAACATCAAATCCCGTAAGTCTGTCACGCGAGAGAATCTTGTAATCCGTCGTATATTCGAGGTGGAGCATAAAACCCGCCTTGACCGATATTTTTGGTGTGAAACAGATGTTCCCCACCCCGTTTTTCGAGAAAGAGCCGTTCAGAGAGAAGGTATCGCTCATCTCCTTGCCCTCGCTGTCTGTCGCATTTGGATCAGCCGTGTCTACAATCGGGCCAATCGTATGCGCTGCAAAGGCGTTCGAGGCGTATACACGACCTAAGAAGTCGGCTGTGGACTCTCCGACAGCGGCACGACGGGCAAAGAAGTCGCACTTCTCCTTTGCCGCAGTGTTGGTAGTGCGAGCATAGTCGCCACTCATATAGAGCGAACGCCCGAAATCGCTATCAAAGAAGTTGCTGCAAAGCGTATAATCCGTATCGGCAAAGATCGCCTTCACCATATCTGCGACCGAGATGAATGGGTGGTAGTCATCGGTCAGCAGGATATGCTCGACGGGGATTACCGAGGAGCTGGAGTAGTGGGGCTGGAAGTTTCCGCGATAGACTGGCAGGAAGCGCACCGACTGCTCCCTCTCCCACGACGAGGCTATGGTTGCAAGGTTTAGTCTACCCGTGAACGGAATCTCCAAGTCGCTCAACTTGCGACGCACCGCGCTATCAATCCACTCTGCTCCGCCCTCCTTGATGCGGATGGTATATTTTCCGCAGAAATTATCCTTGACGGTTGTGGAGAGGAGATAGACCGTACCGCCAAATATCTGCACACCATCCTTCTCGACTATGGCTGTGTGATGCTCCGTATTGAAGCGATTTGTCGCATAGATGTCGCGCGAAGTCCCAAACAGAGCATCATTCGCGGGCGAGCAGGGCAGCTCCAACTCGATATATCGCCCCTCTCGCTCCCCCTCGACCTTCGTGAGCGATGCGATATCAAACCCGATGGGGATGGTGGGCAAACTCCCCATATCGCACCTCTGCCCATCAATTCGGAGCGTTATCATAGCGACACCTCCCTCTGCCACAGGCTCAAATCCAACTTTATAAGGTCGGGCTTACCCAACAAGTTGTGCGAGAGAGTTGATGTTGCAACCTCCACCCTCTTGAACTCACCGCGCTCCTTTATCCACACCTTTGGCGAGGAGATAATTTGCGAGAGCGACTCAATCATTGCACTCGGCTCGTAGCGCGAACAGAGCGAGATGTGCGCCTTTGTCTTGAGTTGTACTGCCTGCACCTCCTCCGAAGTCGTAACGCAGCATCGCTCGACCGAGTGGGAGACTCTGTTCGAAATCGGGAAGTCGTACTGCTCAATAGCTCCGCACTCCGATACCCAAGCCAACTTGGTTGCCGTGCGAGTTGGATTGTCCACCACACACTTCAACGACGCAAACTCCTCTCCATCACAGTATAGTTTCACATCTATACTTTGTGTCTCCTCACTGAAATCGTCAGTAACGATAGAGAGGATTACCGCGCCATTGGGGTTGTTGTGACGAACATAGATATTATCGCCCATATCGGAGTTTATATCGGCATAGACCTTCTGCTCTGGCTCCGAGAGAATTAACAGATCCACGCTCTCGCCGTAAGCCACTCGACGCACAAGGGGGAGAGAGGTTACAACAGCTGGTGCGGTGATGCGCTCGCCTCGATTTACCGATACGACGGTCTCCTCCGAGTCGATGCCATCTACGCGAATCTTGAACTTTGCAGCGGGAGCCTCCGTGAATGCTGTTTCCGACAACAGAACGGGGGAATACTCCTCAAAGCGCGGCACATAGGGTGCAACATTGACCTCGGCGTAGGTTACACCACGAAGGAGCTGCGTTCCCACCACTTCATCCTTAATGGCATCCACAATCTCCACAACAACATCGGATGGAGTGTTGCTCTCGGTATTGATTCCGAATATTACCCCTTCGTGCAGAGGGGAAAAGTCGTCAGAAAGTTTGATAAGTTTCATAATAATGACTCTTTTTCTCGATTAAAAAATGGTTATAACATTTGCCTTTGCCTCTACGGCGACAGCTCCGTGCGAGTCTATCAACCCCGAGCAGGGCGCGATGGTCAGCTCTTCGACTACCGCCACACGCTCGTCGTTCGAGACATCGATAAACATCTCCATCAACTGCTCCTCCATCTCGGCAATTATCCGATTTCGCTCCGCGGCTGCGAGTTTTGCTCCGCGGCGTGCGAGTCGCAGGGAGACTTTGTAGGTTATTCGCCCATGTTTTCTCCCCTCCAAACTGACAAATTCGGGTTGGGACATAAAGGCGGCAGGGTAACGACAGACGGTTGTTGGGTAGTGCGACTCGCCATTGAGTTGAAAATGGTAGCCGTACTGAGATGACAACCCCTCTATCGCACTGCACAAATAAGCGCGATTCATAGGTTAAAAAATGTTGTTAAAAGTGTTAATACTTTGTTCGTGACAGTCGACAACATAAGAAATGTCCCCGAAAGTCAGCTTGTTTGATTGTTGAAAAGGTTTTTAACAATAGAGAACCAATTGTTGATAACCTTGTGTCGAAAGAGCCCGATTGACGGTGCAAATATATAACACGAAAATAGGGGTTGTCAAGAGTTTTGCGAAAAAATTTCTAACCCTCGTAGAAAAAGAATCTCCCAAATCGTTATGACTTAGGAGATTGTGACGACAAAAAAATTTTCATTTTGTTGCGACTTTTTAGAAAAGTAAGAGGGGTTGACCTCAACATTGCCAACCCCTCTGCTACTTCATTAGGCAGATAAAACTCCACTCAAACGGCGCGCTATTTCACCGTAAACCACTCGCCCCACGCCAAAACAACATAGTCGTAATCGAGTGGCTCGAACTTCGTAAATGTAAGCCAAAACGCCTCGCGGTGGTCTATCGTGTGTCCCATTTCGTTTTCGTGTCCCGTAATAATGTAGCGAGGATTGATGCCCGAAACAAACTTTTTCAGGCTGTTTGTCCAGCAATTCACAATCAACGCATCAACGCGTGGTGAAACCTCCTTGATATCAGCATACCATTTAACATCACCCTTGTGACTCTGGTCGCCAGTGTGGCACACCACATACTTGTCGGGCGTAGTAACAGCGTAGATGTTGTTCTGCAACTCCCCCTGATGTCCAGGATGGATTGTAACCGACAATTTCTTGCCATTTTTGAGCTGAACAGTGTAAGTCTCTGCCATATCATCATTGCGCAGATGTGTCACACCCGGCATATCGGCAAGGATTTCAGGTGTAGCAATTACGGGCTTTCCTGCCTTGATAAACTGCTCAACGACATAGCGATCAACATGGTCGCTGTGGTTATGCGAGAGGAACATCACATCGCACCTCTCCACAATCTGATTTACCAACTCATCGGGGAGGATTCGCTCCTTGAATCCGCGACAACGACAACGCGAAATATCGAATGCAATATTTACACTTTTGGTACGCGCAATCATCGCCTCGTTGTATATTTTGTAGATCTTTAACCCCTTCTTGTGAGGCTTATTCAGGTCTACAATAACTCTGTTCAGTCGCGACTCAACAAACCTACGAAACGCATCTGTCATATCGTTACGGGTATCGTGCAACAGCATATCAAGTGCGCCGAGCGTAACCCTGCGAGTCAAATCATCACCGACAACCGGAGGGTTGGCATCCAAACTCTCATCCACAACCTCAAACATCTTTTCGCTCTGCACTTGCAGATAAAATTCGGGATGTTTGTGGAATCGATACGGGGGTTGTGTCTGTGCCGTAACAAAAAGTGTCGCACACAAAAAGGCTACCAAACAGAGGGCTTTTTTCATAACTGTATTTATAAATTTGTTCTCTCTTATAGACAAAGATAGTCAATAAAATTCAGAAAATAGGGGTGTTTTTATAAAAAAAGAGCCAAATGGAGAACACTCTGTATAAAATTTGTTTATCTTTGCACTGATAAAGGCTCGTAAACGAGAGCCGTTGATGTCAAATTAAAGTTCTGTAAGCAATGGATGATGGCAGTAAACGCACAAATAACTGCAGTGTCGTATTTGAATACGATACCGTTCATCTATGGACTTCGACACCACGCTAATCTTGGTGCCGAGTTGCTGCTTGCACCCCCTGCTACCTGTTATCAGAACTTCGTTGAGGGCAAAGCCGATATCGCGCTTATGCCTGCTGCGATGGTCCCTTCACTCCCCGACGCAGAGATAATTACCGACTACTGCATCGGAGCTGTTGGCAAGGTGCGCACCGTAACTGTGATGTCCGACTCGCCTATTGCAAAGGTGCGTCGCATCTTCCTCGACGCCCACTCCAAAACCTCGGTACAGCTCTGCGGCTTCCTTGCCAAAAAGTTGTGGCATATCGAGCCAGAGTGGATTGCAATGGAGGAGTACTCCATTATCGACCACGCGCAAGAGGGTGACGCATTCCTGCTTATCGGCGACAAGGTTTTCGACTACGAGGGGCGTTTCGCCTACACCTACGACTTGGCAGAGGAGTGGCAGAAGGCGACAAAGCAACCATTTACATTTGCCGTATGGGTGGCACGCAAGGGTTTGCCATACGAGGTGCGCGACGAGTTGCAGGCGGCATTCACATTTGGCATCGAACACATCTACGAGGCAATTCTTGAGAGCAAGTACGCAGATCGCGACTACGCCTACGAATATTTGACTGCGAATATCGACTTCTTGTTCGACATTCAGAAACACAACGCACTTAAAAAGTTCTGGGACTACGGCTTAAAGGTTGAGCCAAAGGTCAATCCCGGTTGAAGGTAGGGAACGCTGCGCTGAAAAAGTGGCGGCGATACGATGTAATCGGGTGTTCGGGCTCTTGACAAAACTTCCACCGAACATCTCCACAACAAAATCGAAGTTAAACCTTATTTAACACAGAGGAAAAGAGATGATTACTATCTACTTGAAGCAATACAACAAGATTATCCGCAATGCCGACACCGAGCTCTTCGACGATCTCGGCTTCGACGATATTCTTTGGATTGACATGGTGCAGCCTACTATCAAGGAGCAGAAGGCTGTCGAGAACTTTATGGAGATAAGCCTTCAGACCAAGCAGCAGGTTGAGGAGATTGAGTCCACCTCAAAATACTCCGAGACCGAGAATGCCATTATCTCGAACTCGAACTTCTTTGTCCCTACGGGCGACAGTTTCGAGGTTGAGCCAGTGTCGTTTATCCTCTCGAACGAGGGTGTTTTGGTCTCGGTGCGAAATGCCGATATGCGCACCTTCCGCGAGGCGGAGAAGCGATTGCAGATGAACTACCGCAGCTTCTCGACGGGTTACCACATCCTCATTTCGCTGCTTGAGGTGCGAATCGACTTCGATGCCGACCTTGTTGAGATGGTTGGTCGTCAGGTTTCGGCACTCTCGAAAGGCATCAACAAGGAGGACTCCATCGACAAGGCTGTCATCCACCGCATCAACACCTTGCAGGAGCGTACGATGATTTTGCGCGAGAATATCTTCGACCGTCAGCGTATCTTGTCGGGTATCTTGCGAAGCGAGCGATTCCCTAACGACATCTATCCGCGCTTGCAGTTGATGATTAAGGATGTTAATTCGTTGATTTCGCACACCGACTTCTCGTTCCAGCGTCTCGACTATATTCAGGATTCGGCACTCGGTCTTATCAACATCGAGCAGAACGAGGTTGTAAAGATCTTCTCGGTGGCAGCAGTAGTATTTATGCCCGCGACACTCGTGGCGAGTATCTATGGAATGAACTTCCGTGTAATGCCCGAATTGGAGTGGGTTTACACCCTGCCAAACGGCTGGGATTTGCCATTGGGTTACATCTTTGCACTCGGCCTGATGGTGGTTGCGTCGGGCTTAACAATGGGCTATTTCCGCTACAAGAAGTGGCTCTAAATCGCATATAGAGGATGTTTAATCCTTTGAAAAACTCTCCTTTTTGGGAGAGTTTTTTGTTTGTCTTGCGTTAGGGGTGTTAGGGGTAGTTAGAGGTGGTTAGAGGTGGTTAGGGGTTATAGGGGTTATAGGGAAATTAAAAAATGCCCATTGGTCTTATTCGTCTTATTGGTCTCATTAGTCCCATTAGTCCCATCAATCAACAAAAAAGGTGGTTGCCAAGACTGACAACCACCAAAAGATTCCCAAAAGTTGTATAACAAGAGGAATTTCAAGGCTTGCGAAGCCTGAGAAACCGCAGCATACTTGGGCGTATGTGAGGATTTCGAAGGCGAGCGTAACGCTGAAATTACCTTGTTAGACG
>SUZQ01000068.1 GCA_015059875.1 Rikenellaceae bacterium
CTTTGTGAAATGGTATCTTTTTCTGCAAAGTAATCAGGGAAAGGCAAGCAAAAAATAGGGCGAGAAATACTCCGTTTCTCGCCCATCTTTTATTATCTAAAAAGCGCCACTTTTGGCATCATTACCAAATTTCTCGCCCCCATCTTATTGGTAATAAACACCGCTTCTGGCTTCACTAACCTTTTGGCGTCATTACCTTCTCTCTTTCTCCAGCCCCTTCTATTTAGAATGGAAGGTCGTCAGCATCGTTCTGCGGAACAACTGGTGTTGGTGCAGGTTGCTGATATACTGGCTGCGGCTGCGGTGTAGGCTGCGCTTGAGGAGCTTGTGATGCTTGCGGAGTTTGCGGTGCAACAGTTTGGCTATACGATGGCTGCGCGTAGTCCTGAGCTACACCTGGCTGAGGCTGTGCATCGCTACGACGACCAAGCAACTTCATATCGGTTGCTACAATCTCCGTAGTATAACGCTTCTGATTATCTTTATCTGTCCACTCGCGAGTGCGCAAAGAGCCCTCAACATAGAGTTGGCTTCCCTTGTGTACATACTTGTCAACAACATCTGCCAAACCTCGCCACAATGTCACCGTATGCCACTCGGTAAGCTCCTTCATCTCATTTGTCTGTCGGTCTTGATAACGCTCAGTAGTAGCCAAACGCAAACGAGCAACCTTTACGCCCGAATCCAACGCACGAACCTCTGGATCGAGTCCGACATTTCCAACCAAAATAACCTTATTAATCATATACTCTCTGTTATTATAATTCTCGAATTAACTCTGTAAAGAGTCGAGCCATACGCTCGCCAGCCTTTTTACCCTGCAACTGCACATCCTCGTGGTCGCCCTTTTCGTCACTCAAACCACAGTTCGTAACAACCGAAACACCGAAACAAGGCACCGACATATGACGCGCTACGATAACTTCAGGGACTGTAGACATACCCACAGCATCTCCGCCAATCGCCTTAAAGTAGCGATACTCCGCCTGAGTCTCGAATGTTGGTCCCGTTGTACCGACATACACACCATACTGCAACTTTATACCCTCGCGCTCGGCAATTGCCGTAGCCTTATTTCTCACAGCGTGACTATAGCAGTCGTGCATATCTGGGAAACGAGGCCCAAACTCCGCCATATTTGGCCCGATAAGAGGGTTTGGTAAGAGGTTGATATGGTCTGTAATAATCATCAAATCGCCGACGCAGAACGATGTGTTGATACCACCCGCCGCATTCGACACAAAGAGATATTTGATGCCGAGCAGAGCCATCACGCGCACGGGGAATGTCACCTGGCGCATGGTGTAGCCCTCATAGTAGTGGAAACGGCCCTGCATCGCTACAACATTGCGACCAGCCACCTTACCAAAGATTAGACAGCCCTTGTGTCCCTCAACTGTAGACACAGGCATATTAGGAATATCCTTGTACTCCAAGCGGTACTCTACATCGATGCTATCCACAAAACCTCCCAAGCCAGTTCCGAGAATAATACCAACCTCTGGCTTAAAATCGTTTGTCGCCTCTTGGATCGCCTTACAAGCCTTTAATATATGCTCCATTATCCCTATTTTTAATATCGTTATCAATCTTCTCGAACAGAGCCATTCGGCTATCGCCCACAAAACGCAACGAAATCTTTTCGTAGAAAAGTCGCTGACGCAAGTCCTCAGGAATAGCTGCGCTATTTGCAAGCTTTACGGCATCCTTCTCTGTGGTCATAATCACAGCGTTTGGATGCTTAGCTATGAGCTGTTGCATACGCTTCAAGTCGCTCATACGATATGAGTGGTGGTCATCCAAATCCAAAGTATCAACCACATTATATCGCTGTGCAAGTCCCTTATTGAATGACTCATTGCTACCTATACCCGACATCGCTATCACCTCTGCTCCACTCTTCACCTCTGCTTCAATCCCAGCAAAAACCGCGCAAGGAGCTGAAGATTGCATACGCGAGAAGTATATCTCTTGCGAAGGCTTCTGCACCAATACCATACGCCATACGCGCATTTGGATTGGTTTCATATCTTCTGGGCACTTCGTAACAATAAAGTAGTGGGCGCGATCCAACGAATTTGTAGTATCGCGTAACTGTCCATAAGGGAGAAGATTATCGTGCTCAACCTCGCGGTTGGCATCAAAGATGACGATATTAATCAACGGATTAACATAACGATGTTGGAATCCGTCATCCATAATTATCAGATTAACCTCTGGGAACTCCTCTTGAATACGATGGATTGCAAAAGCGCGCTTTTCGCACACCACAACCGTAACATTAGGGAACTTGCGCTTGATTTGCAAAGGCTCATCGCCAACGGCACGATAGGTATCATCCACCTGAACTACGCGGTAGCCTTTGGTTGTTCTACCATAACCACGCGAAAGAACGACAATATTGTACGAGTCGGAATAGTACTCTACGAGCATCTCCACTGTAGGGGTTTTTCCTGTACCACCGACCGTAATATTTCCAACGCAGATTATTGGGATATCGAAACTCTCACTGTGTAGAATATTCATATCAAACAGCATATGTCGTAACTTAATTACGACTCCATAAATCAAGGATGCTATTTTAAGAAAAAACTTTTTCACACTACAGTTACGGTATATTCCAATCAAAGATAGAACAAATTATTGAACTTTACTAATTTTTTAACGATTATTTTCGAAATATTGGAATTTTCGTACATTTTTCATATTTTTGTGGGTATGAAAAGGTGTTTTTATTACATATTTGCGATAATTGTCACACTACCACTACTTATCGCCTGCTCGTCGAAAAAAACCGAGCAACACAAGGAGAACATTGTGTTCGGCATCAATGCCGACAACTATAATTTGGAGCGTAAGGAGGTGCAGCGCGGAGAGTCTTGGAGCAAGATACTCGGCAGCTACGGCATCGGAACTCAGAAGGTCATACGACTTGATGAACTCACAAAAGAGATCTGCCCATTGCGTCAAATTCGTGCTGGAAGCCACTACACCACCTTCACTCGTAGCGATTCAACAGCGGTACACCTCGACTACCTCGTCTACGAAAAGAATCTCGTGGACTATGTAATTTTCGCCTTCGTTGGTGACTCGGTTGCAGTCCGCGAAGGACAACGCGAGGTTGATATCCGACGCAAAAAGAGTACAGCGGTGATTCACTCCTCACTCTGGGGCGCAATCATGGAGGCAGACTTGCCTTATTCACTCGCAGCCGAAATGGAGGATATCTACCAGTGGACGGTCGATTTCTTCGGCATTCAAGCGGGCGACCAATTCACGGTCATCTACGATGAGAAGTTTATTGACACCCTCTCGGTTGGTATCGATAGGATTTGGGGTGCAAAATTCACTCATCGCGGCAAGGAGATATACGCAATACCTTTCGAGCAGGGTGGCAAATTGCAATATTGGGAGGCCGACGGAGGCTCACTGCGCAAGCAGCTATTAAAAGCTCCGTTGAAATTTACTCGCATATCGTCGAAGTTCTCTCACGCGCGATTCCACCCCGTACTGAAAAAGTATCGTCCACACCACGGCATCGACTACGCAGCACCTATGGGTACACCTGTTCGCGCCGTAGCCGATGGCGTCGTAACCAAAAAGTCGTACGACAAGGCGGCTGGAAATATGCTAAAGATTAAGCATCCGGGAAACCTCACATCGGGTTATCTGCACTTGCGAGGCTTTGCCAAAGGCATTAAGGTTGGAGCGCGTGTAACTCAAGGTCAGGTTATCGGATATGTGGGTAGCACAGGTCGCTCGACGGGCCCACACCTCGATTTCCGTTTATGGAAGGGCTCTACACCTATCAACCCGTTGAAAGTGCCACAGAAGCCATCCGAGCCAATATCGAAGGAGAATGCCGAGAAGTTTGACCGCGTTCGCATTCTCGTTATGGCTGAGTTGAATGGCGAAGTTCCTGATTCGATGAAGGTTACAAACCTCGACAATATTTAGTTCAGAGATGGTTGATAAGCGCATCGTAGATTTCATCAAGCGACACCATGTCCTCACACTCGCCACTACATCGGGCGATGGTGTACCCTATTGTGCCGCTTGCTTCTATGCCTACGACAAGGAGCGCAACCGACTTATATTTACCTCCGACGACTCCACGCGCCATGCACAAGAGATGTTGCGGAATCGCACCGTTGCGTGTGGCATAACACTTGAGACTCGCATCGTGGGCAAGGTGCAGGGAGCGCAGATTTGCGGTACGGCAGAGCGAGGTAATGACGAGGATAAGCGCGTATACATCAAGCGATTCCCATACGCAGCCGTTGCTCCTATTAATATATGGGCGGTAGTACCCACATTTATAAAATTGACCGACAACACGCTCGGTTTCGGAAAGAAGTTGATATGGAACAGCCAAGAGTAGGAGTTATCATTGTAGCTGGAGGGAGCGGCAGCCGTATGGGGGGTTCATTGCCAAAGCAGTTTGCACTTATAGGTGGAGAGCCTATTCTTGCACGCACCATCAACGCCTTTCGCAAAGCGTTACCCACCTCTCGCATTATCGTTGTGCTGCCAGCTGAGTATATCGATTTTTGGAAGAATTTTTCGGCCCGTTTCGAGGTTGCAAAACACTCCATTGTAGAGGGAGGCGAGGAGCGTTTCCACTCGGTACGCAATGGTATAGAGGCGTTGAGCGATGCCGTTGATTTGATAGCTGTGCAGGATGGTGTAAGACCTTTTGCATCTAAGGAGTTGATTCTCCGCACGGTGGCTTGCGCTGCTGAAAACGGCTCGGCAATACCCGTTGTCAAGGCGGTTGATTCCTACCGCGCAGTCGAGGAGGATGGTTCATCGCATATAGTTAGTAGAGTGCCTTTACGAATAGTACAAACACCGCAAATTTTTGCTGCTCCGATACTGCGCGCAGCCTACGACACACCATTCCGCAACGAATTTACAGACGATGCCTCGGTTGTGGAGCATTCGGGCGAGAAGATTGCTCTTTGCGAGGGGGACTACTCGAATATTAAGATTACCACCCCTGCCGACATAGCTTTAGCAGAAGCAATCATAAGAGAGCAATAGGAGAACAGACCGTAACAGATTATAAGATGGAAGAGAAGATTTACAAACAACGACTTGGTCGCCGAGTACCCTACTCCTCGGCCCTCTATCTTATTGCGTTTGTAGGTTTGGCCGTCGTTCCTGCACTGGTCTATAGTGGTGGATATATCTCGGCTTGGTTTATCTCGATTATAGTTGCTGTATTGGCCCTGATGATACTCTCCATTCCACGCCGCGTGGTTGTTGATGAGGAGGGCATCGAGATTCAGTGCATCTCGGAGGATACGACATTCGCATACGAGGACATCGCAAGCATCCGCAAGGTTACAAGGCGTGAGATGAGCGCATGCATGCCGATTTTCGGTGCGGTTGGTTTCTTTGGTCACTATGGGCGTTTTCTCAATCTGCGCACAATGGAGTTTATCCACATCTACGCCTCACGCTGGGGAAAGTTTGTGGAGATTACCGATATTGATGGCGAAAAATATTATATCTCGTGCGAGGAGCAAGATGATATAATAAAGCGTGTCGAGGGCTACATAAAACCACACGACACGCGCGAAAATATCTAAGCCTTCGGCTTAAGAACTACTGTCTATTTGAGGCAATAATCAGGTCTGCAATTCTCTTATTAAGATCCGTTGCTCCGAGCAGCTCTTCGAGTGTAAGGTGCATTCTGTATCGCCAATAGTGACGCGGTACAGCTGGGATATTGATACGCTCACGCTCAATATCGTCGCTGCGCAACTCCTCCGACAATGACAGCCAATCCTGCAAAGGGAGTATCGCAAGCATCGAAGGCGAGGCGAGGTGTCGAGCAACAATCTTTGCACACAACTCCGCAGTAGCCTCCGCAGGGGCTTCGCCCTCCTCACCGAGTATATTATGCCAATACTCCTCACGATTTGCCTCGTCGCGCCACCACAAGCGCAATGGCGACATATCGTGCGTAGAGGTTGTGCAGACCGAGAGATATGGATAGTTCGCAACATCGCCCACCGCAACGCCATACGCTTTTGGCATTCGCTCTACCTCAAGCGAGAGAATCTTTCGCTCGCGCATAACCTGCGGCACACACTCTGGAATCATTCCCAAATCCTCGCCACACGCCAACATCGCTGTCGAAGTTGTAAGAGCTGCCAATCGCTCCGCACCTATCGTACCCCAGAAGGCGTTGTGTCGGCGATAGTAGAAGTTGTCGTGTAGACGGACAAATGCCTCTTTCTGCAACTTTGAGAGTGCCTTAAATCTCTCGGTTGAGTATGGAGTTATGCGAGGATAGTACATATCATCTCCACACGCTATCCACAACACATTATCGTCGCTCAAATCGCTCGCCACATCGCGCTCTGCATCGAAATCGAAGCCCTCGCAACGAAGTTCCGTAACGGAGTACGGCAACGACGGCTCGAATGCCCCCAACAACGCATTTTTAGCACCCTGTGGCACAGCCCAAATGCGGAAGAAACCGAGAATATGATCTACTCGATATGCGTCGAAATAGTCCGCCATCTTGGCAAATCGCTCACGCCACCAAGCGTAGCCATCCTCAGCCATCTTCTCCCAATTATATATCGGGAAGCCCCAATTCTGCCCCTCTGCCGAGAAGTCATCAGGCGGAGCACCCGCCGACGAGGTTGTAACAAAGAGTTCTGGATTTTGCCAAACATCAACACTTGTACGCGATACGCCAATCGGAAGATCGCCCTTCAGAACAACCCCCTTCGAGTGGAGATAGTCACGCACCTTACGCAACTGGCGGTCGAGGTGATACTGCACATAGTAGTAGAAGCCCACCTCCTTCTCATTGCGTTCAGCAAAGGCTGCGCATCGCTTCTCGGCATACTTCGTAAAGGTCTTCCACTCCTCGAAGTTTGCCGTGCCGTACTTATCGCGCAACACCGAGAATACCGCATACGGCATCAACCACGCACGATTGCGCTTCTCAAAGTCGCGATACGACTTGCTATCCATACAACGCGCACCAAGCTGCTCGTAGAGCTTGCGCAGATACTTCATCTTCGCCTTTATAACTCGCTCGTAGTCCAAGTCGGGGAGTGCATTCAACTCCGCTTGCAAGGCGTCCATTTCGGCTCTATCCGCCTCACCTCGCAAATAGCCCACATCACTCAAGCGAATATAGAGTGGATGCAACGCAAAGCTTGAAACGGTATTATATGGATAGGAGTCCTGCCACGACATCGTCATAGTGGTGTCGTTGATAGGCAATATCTGAATAACTCTCTCGCCACACGCCGCACACCAATCTCCCAAGAGTTGCAAGTCGGCAAACTCTCCTACACCAAAGCTGTGTTCCGAACGCAACGAAAATAGAGGCACTGCAACACCAGCTCCGTGCCACTCAACCTCATCGCGCAGACGCAAACCAAAGGTCAAATGCACCCTATCGCTTAGACGCAATACTCGATTATCGCCCTGTTCCCAACGCAAGAACGCGCCTTCGGCATCGGTAACGACAAATTTATACTCGGCATACTCACGAACATCCAAAGCTACACCCCAACGGTAATTGCCGAGATAGCGCATCGGAACAGACTTTGCGGTCTGCCACCCACCCAGCTGCTCGGTAGAGCCAAGAAGAGCCAAACGCTCTGTTGCTGGCAGTGCAGCCTCAACTTCGATATAGTGCGTAGCACCAATCATCAATGGTTGTGGCTCAACAGCGCGGGAGAATATGCTATTCCTAAACATCGAGGAGTAGAGTGGCCCATTCTTCGGCATATCGTGCCAAAAGTCCTCCACCTCAACCGCTGAACAACCAGCAATTTCGGTGAGCGAGTGTCCCTCGCCCCACTCGGTACGAAGAGTGTGTCGCCCCTCTACTACGCGATATGAGTAGAGAAATGGTCTATCGGAGTGAAGTTCAATATTCGCGCTCCAATATCCGCCATCCTCGCGATGCATATCAATAGCCTTACCATCGGCAGGCAAAATCTGCAATTTAGCACCCTCTGCGGTGCAATAGTGTAGTCTTAAAGTCGCTTTCATACTTCAAATTTATGAAATTTATGCAGACTTTGCAAGATATATTACAATTGGTTATTAACATCTTATTGATGTTTTCGATTTTTTAGACTAAAAAATGGGATACCCGACACTCTCGGATATCCCATCTATGGTTAAAGTTCCGTCTAAATTAGTTTCCTGCAACTACGATAGTAGCCAGACCTGCAATAAAGAGGAGGAACATCAAGCCAAGCAGCCAGTTGGTCTTGCTGTCAGCTCCCTTAAACTCCTTCCAAATAAACACGCCCCAGAAAGCTGCAATCATAGGTGCGCCCTGACCAAGCGCATACGACACTGCTGCACCTGCCTTTCCTGCTGCAATGTAGCTGAAAGCAGTACCAAGGCACCAAATCATACCGCCAAGGATACCTACAAGGTGTGTCGAGAATGAACCCTTGAAGTACTCGCTATACGATACTGGAGCACCCACAAACGGCTTCTTCATCACCCAAGTATTAAATACCAAGTTCGAGAGGAGTACACCTACCGAGAAGATAAAGATTGCCGAGTAAGGGGTAAGTTTGCCAACCTCTGGCGAAACAAAGTTGTCGATATCCATACCCTTAACTACAAAGCGATAGAATGTAGACATCAAGATACCAGCAACCACTGCGAGGATAACACCCTTCTTGCTCTCCTTGTTCTGCTCGCCACCCTTCGATGTGCGACCAGCGGCAATACCATTGCAAACAACGGCAATAACTACAAGCAAAACTCCCAAGGCGAGCAAGATAGCGTTGCCCTTAGGTTGCTCCAAATAGTTGTTGATAACGCCCAAAACAAGAGCCAAACCGCATCCAAGAGGGAATGCTACCGCCATACCAGCCAACGAAGTCGAAGCCGAAAGGAGAATGTTCGAAGCGTTGAAAATCACGCCACCGAGAATCACCCAAAGAACGCTCTGATAGTTCGCTTGCGAAAGGTCAGCCACAAAGCTGCGTCCCTCCGTTCCGATGCTACCCATAGTGAAGCCCAACAAGAGGGTAAAGAGAACCATACCGATGACATAGTCCCAATAGAAGAGTTCGTAACGCCAAGTCTTTCCAGCGAGTTTCTGGGTATTACCCCACGAACCCCAACACAACATTGTAATAAAGCAGAATACGACTGCTAAAGTGTAACTGTTAATGATAAACATAGTATAAAGGTTTTATTGTTAGTGATTTATCTATCTCTTTCATTAGAAATTATCGACCTCCTCACGCGAAGGTATTGAAGGTTGCGCACCTACACGAGTCACCGAAATTGCCGACGCTTTTGTGGCAAATCGCAACGCCTCACGCAACGACATACCCTCCGCCAATGCGGCACACAATGCTCCATTGTAGACATCGCCCGCAGCCGTTGTATCGACAGCATCGACCTTATGCGCAGGGATAACCTCGCTCTTACCGTCCTCGTAGAGCAGTGCGCCTTCGCTACCCAAAGTAATAACCACCTTCTTTACGCCAAGGCGGCACAACTCCTCGGCAGCCAATCGCGCTGTGGTCTCGTTCTTAACCTCCACACCTGTCAATATCTCCGCTTCGGTCTGATTTGGGGTGATAAGGTAGAGTTTCGAGAGAGCCGCCTCGCTAACCTTTGCAGCAGGTGCAGGGTTCAATATCACACGCGCACCCTTGGCTGCTGCCACGCCGATGCAGGCCTCAACCGTAGCCATCGGAATTTCGAGCTGCAACAAGACTATATCGCCCTCCTCGATGGTATCGAGAGCAGGCATTACATCCTCTAACGAGAGTTCGTTATTAGCTCCGAGTGCCACTGATATGGAGTTCTGCGCTGCGGCATCAACCATAATCAACGCTACACCCGAAGGGGTATCCTTATGTATAATATAAGAGGTATCTATGCCGAGATGCTTATATCTTGCAACCGCCTCGTCGCCGAAGATATCCTTTCCCACCGCCGCTGCAAACAACACAGGATGCCCCATTCTTGCCACTGCGACCGCCTGATTGGCCCCTTTTCCTCCGCCAACCATCATAAAGCCTCCGCCCAAAACCGTCTCGCCTGGACGCGGAAGATGCTCCGAGCGCACCACCATATCGGTATTAGAACTACCAATAACAATAATCTTTTTCATAGCCTATATGTATATTATTTTCACAAATATAACAATTATTTTTCAAAAACCATACAAAATGTGTTATTTGTAATTTTGGATGGGTATAAAATCGCTGAACATAGACAGATGGTTGCAAGGTTGAGATCAGGGCAAAAGAGAAGCCGAGTACCCAACATACTAAAGCGTATGCGAGCAACTCGGCTACTGGTGTTTAACGCAGCTATCGCTGCTTAAAAACAACTCTTAGAACTCCATCTTTGAACGGCGTACATATCCCTCATAACGCCACTTAGCGTTCTCCTCGGCTGCCTGATACAACTCCTCAGCCTCCTGAGGGAAGGTCTTTTGGAGCGAAGTGTAGCGCACCTCCTTGAGGAGGAAGTCACGGAACTTCGACCAATCAGGCTCCTTAGAGTCGAGAACAAATGGATTCTTGCCCTCATCCTCAAGAAGTGGGTTGTAGTGCCACAAGTGCCAGTAACCGCACTCAACGGCCTGCTTACCTATCGTCTGCGTGCGAGCCATACCACCCTTGATACCATGGTTGATACATGGAGCATAAGCGATAATGAGCGAAGGTCCAGGATAAGCCTCAGCCTCCTTCAATACATTGAAGAGCTGCGCCTGCGATGCACCAATCGAAACCTGTGCAACATATACATAGCCATAGGTCATTGCGATAGCTCCCAAATCCTTCTTGCGGATACGCTTACCCATCGATGCGAACTTCGCAACAGCACCTACCGGAGTCGCCTTCGACGACTGTCCACCAGTGTTAGAGTAAACCTCGGTATCGATTACGAGAATATTTACATCCTCGCCCGTAGCCAAAACATGGTCTACACCACCGAAGCCGATATCGTAGCCCCAGCCATCGCCACCGATAATCCACTGCGACTTCTTAACGAGGAAGTCCTTATGCTCAAGAATTGCCTTGCACTTATCGCAACCGCAAGCCTCGCACAACTCAACTACGCGTGGAGCAACCTCTGCCGACTTGGCTGCGAGGTGACGAACCTCCAACCACTCCTTCAATACAGCCTTCAACTCGTCCGAACACTTCTCGCACTCCAAAGCCTCGTTTACGAGCGAAGCCAAGTTCTCGCGAATCTTCTCGTTACCGATGTGCATACCAAGACCGAACTCTGCGTTATCCTCGAACAACGAGTTAGCCCATGCAGGACCTTGTCCCTTCGAGTTGGTGCAGTATGGAGTTGAAGGTGCCGAAGCCGAGTAGATTGATGTACAACCCGTAGCGTTAGCCACCATCATACGCTCACCAAAGAGCTGTGTAATGGTCTTGATATATGGAGTCTCGCCACAACCTGCACAAGCTCCGGAGAACTCGAACAACGGCTGCATAAACTGCGAGTTCTTAACGGTCTTCTCGCGGTCAATATTCTTGTAACCAACGGTGTGGTGCATATAGTTCCACTTCTCAACCTCGCCCATCTGCGATGCAAGCGGCTGCAACTTGAGAGCCTTCTCCTTTGGCGAAGGGCAGACATCAACACAGTTGCCGCAACCTGTACAGTCGAGTGGCGACACCTGAATACGGAACTTGTACT
>SUZQ01000069.1 GCA_015059875.1 Rikenellaceae bacterium
GGCACACAAAAAAGGTGTTGGTAGTTCAAAGAACGGCCGTGAGTCGGAGAGCAAACGACTCGGTTTGAAGCTTTTCGGTGGTCAGTTTGCTAAGGCAGGCAACATCATCGTTCGTCAGCGTGGTACAGTTCACAACCCAGGCGAGAATGTAGGTATGGGCAAGGATCACACCCTCTTCGCTTTGGTTGACGGTACTGTCATCTTCACAAAGAAGCGTGACAACCGTTCTTATGTTAGCGTTAAGCCGCTTGCGTAAGTGAATGGGATGGACTGAAAAGGTCCAAAATAAAGAGAACCGAGAGTCATACGATTCTCGGTTCTCTTTTTATCTCCGTTGCAACACTCTTCCCTAATGCAACCTCTACCCTACTACTTTGCAATGCTCTCCAATACCTCTGCAACAACAAAAGTACTACCACCTATAAAGAGCATATCCTCCTCCGCGAGTTGCTGCTGAGCCTTTGCCACAGCCACCTCAACCGACGACTCAACCTCGAAATCGAGAGCAAGAGCCGTAGCCACCTCGCCAATCTTCTCCACCGCAGCGGCACGACGAATTGATGCTTGCGTAAAGATATAGTGGGCATCGCTCGGCATCTGCGCCAACATTTTCGAGAAATCCTTATCCTCACAGAAGCCCATAACGCAAACGAGTTTTCCGCTATTCGTGCGACTCTTCAACTGTCGAGCAACCTCCGCGATACCGTGTTCGTTATGCGCTGTATCGCACACCACAAGAGGTCTCTCGGATAGCACCTGCCAACGACCTCTAAACGCCGTGAGATGCGACACCTCGCGTACACCCTCAACAAAGGCGCGACGACTGATCGAAAGCGGTGTCTTTTCGTGAAGTGTATCGAGTACGGTAGCCACCGTAGCGAGATTTTTACGCTGATACTCGCCCAACAAATCGAGGCGCAACTGATAAGGGTATCCATCGCGTGTACGAGTCATCGTCACCACCTGCTTTCCCTCAGCAAAGCAACACTCGCCAAGCGAAAACGCCTCATCGGCATATATCAACTCCGAGCGCAAATCTTGGGCAATCTCCTCCAAAACGAGGTTGTAGTTCGGATTCTTCTCGCCAACGACTGCGCATGTACACTTCTTTATAATACCACCCTTCTCGCGAGCAATCTTCGGCAAAGAGTCACCGAGATACTCTGTATGCTCCAAGCCGATATTTGTAATTACCGAGATTATCGGCTGCACGATATTCGTAGCATCGAGGCGACCTCCCAAACCTGTCTCAATAACGGCAACCTCAACATCGCTCTGCGCAAAGTAGTCGAATGCCATTGCGGTTGTCATCTCGAAGAACGAGAGTTGCAAACGCTCCATCTCCGCCTTGTAGCGATCCACAAAGTTTACCACCTTCTGCTTTGAAATCATCTCGCCATTCACGCGAATACGCTCGCGGAAGTCGGTCAGATGTGGCGAGGTGAAGAGTCCTGTCTGATAGCCCGCCTGCTGCAACACAGCTGCCAACATATTCGACACCGAGCCCTTGCCATTAGTGCCAGCAATATGTATCACAAAGTAGTTGCGCTGCGGATTACCAATCGAACGGCAAAACTCGGAGATTCGCTCCAATCCTGGTTTATAAGCGTCGCCTCCGACCTGCTGGAACGAAGGCATTGACGAAAATAGATAGTCGAGAGTCTCGGTATAGTTCATAATATTTAGCTCTTAGCCATTAGCCCTTAGCCGTTGGCTTTATATTTTATTTATAATAGAGAACAATTGGCTGATAGCCTAATTGAGATAATACCTCTTCTTTACACAATATGCCACGAAGTACAACAAGCACAACAACGCAATATAGAGCGACAGACGACCAATATAGTCACCAAATCGAGCGTAGAATGTCTGCGCATCGTTAAGACGAATATCAGAGGTGAGTACCCCTCGATTATCCCACTCCATTCGCTGCACATCTTCACCCTGCATCGTTATAAAGCCCGAAACACCCGTATTGGCACTTCGTGCAACATCGCGTCGCAACTCTATTGCGCGTAGACGACAAAATGCAAAGAGATATTTATGCCCTGGAGTATTTCCCCACCAGCCATCATTCGACACTACAAACAGAGCCTCTGCACCATTGCGCACAAACTCCGCCATATGGTCGCCATATAAGCCCTCGTAGCAGATGGCAGACGCAACCTTCTTGCCATTATGCTCAAAAGGGGTTGCCGTTTTGCCAATTCCGAGTTGTCCAAAGGTTCCACCCAGGTCTATTGCAAACTTATCGCCCGCCTTGCGCAACCACGCTGGAATAGTCTCAACGCCAACTACGAGCTTTCCTTTATGATGTAGTTGAACCTTCGAGGTGGTATCGATACCGAGCGACGAATTGAAGATGTCCATATAGTATACTCCGCGCTTGCGTGCCGTCTCCGAGCCACGAACATTGCCGTATAGGCGCATAGTCTCGCCTCCCGACACGACCATTGTCGAAGGCCTCTCGGCACGAAGATAGTCCGAAATGCGATTTACGATTTGGGCTTTTTCAGGCTGATAGTCATTTATCATCTCCGCCAACGCCGTTTCGGGCATCAGCACAAACTCAGCCGAATCGGGCGCCTCGGCAAGAAGCTCCATCAGATTATTCTGCTGTTGCTCTGCCGAATTGTTGAACTTCTCGTAGCACGGAATATTTGGTTGAGTTACCGACACGGTCATCTTGTCGAGCGAAGAGTACAATTTACCATCGGGTTGGTACTTGTAGAATAGTCCGATAGAGATTCCAAGCGGGATAATTATGGCAAGAGTTGCCGAGATCCAAGCTCGCTTGTGCATCGTTAGACACGCCTCGAATGCGAGAACATTTACGAGTAGTACCCACAACGAGCCTCCGAAAACACCCGTGTATTCAAACCACTGCACCGCCCACGGATCGTCGGCAAAGCCATTTCCGAGCGTAAGCCACGGAAACGACAACGCAGGAGCTTGCGTGTAGAGGTACTCGCCCGCAATCCAACCCGTAATCAGGGTGACATAGGCGAGGGCTTTAGGGGCGCGTTTCGACACGATATGATAGGCCATAAAAGCCAACAGACTCCACCAAGTCGAACAGATTGTTGCAACTATAGGCCCTGCAGGGGTAGCGTTCCACACCCACCATATTGTACCTGCATTCCACAACACAAAGGTGAGCGTTGCCCAGCCGAGCATCGAAACGGTATCACGCCACGAAGGGGTATATTGTGCGCTTACAAGCAGTAGCGGAAGTAGTCCGACAAAGAGGGTAATGCAACTTGCCCCCTCCCACGGAAGTGACAAAAGCAAGGCAGATGCAAGACACAATGCCGCTTTTGTCTTTTTTGAAAACTCTCTTTTGAACTGTATCATTCTGCAAATATAGCAAAATTATTGAATCGCTGTTCAATTTTCCGCTATAATTTACTGCTTACCACCCTTGACATCCCTGTTCCTGTCAAAATAGAGTCCCCACCGCTTTTCCAAAAAAAATCACAAGATGAGCCTTCTCTAACTATGGTTGCTCAAATAAAGGATAAAAAGTGATTTAACTGTGACGATTAATCGAGATAAATTACTATCTTTGCAAGATTGAATACGGATAAAATTTAAGGACAAAAATATGGAGTATATCTATCTTTTAATCTGTCTTTTAGCCATCGTCTTTAGTGCCGATTGGCTCGTTGCAGGCGCAGTTACAATTGCCAAGCGATTCAAGATTTCAGACTTCGTTATCGGAGCTGTCATTATTGGCGTCGGAACATCGTTTCCAGAGCTTGTCGTAAGCTCGATAGGTGCTATCGGAGGTAACTCGGATATCGCCATCGGCAATGTTGTTGGCTCAAACATCTTCAATGTTATGGGTATTCTCGGACTCACTGCCCTGATTATGCCAGTTGCCGTATCGCGAGAGAATATGCGCTTCGACATCCCCCTCTGCATCGTGTTGTCGGTACTGTCGATGCTTCTCTCTTTCAACTTCTTTCTTGGCGGAGAGGCCGTTCTTGGGCGCGTCGATGGTTTGATTTTGTTGGCATGTTTTGCAACCTTCATGTACTTCTCACTAAAGAGTGGCAAAAGCACTGCGGTAACATCTGAATCGAACGAGGAGGTTACCAACAAGCAACTCGCACTCGGCATTGGCAAAGTGGTGTTGGGCTTGGGCGCGTTGATAGTATCAAGCCGCATCTTCCTCGACAACGCAATTATCATAGCTAAGGCGTGGGGTGTAAACGAGGCATTTATCGCCATCACCCTCGTAGCGTGCGGAACTTCTCTTCCTGAGCTTGCAGCATCGCTCGTTGCAGCTGCAAAGAAGAACACTCAACTCGCATTGGGAAATGTTATCGGCTCAAACATCTTCAACCTCTCGTTGATTCTCGGTTTGGCCTCACAAATTACACCACTTACAAATAGGGGAATCACAGCAATTGACTACGCCGTGATGATCTCCGCCGCAATAATACCGTTGGCACTCGGATTCAAGGGCAAACTGAATCGTTGGGCAGGAGCGTTTATGTTCCTATGCTTTGTGGCATACAACGGCTATCTGCTCTACACACAAATGAATTAAATAACAATTAAATAAAATCAATAAAAAGCCAATGGCTAATGGCTAACAGCTAATAGCCCCAAAGAAAAGAGATTATGGAATTTGTATTTGAAGGTATCGTATTCTCCATTCTGCCAGAGCAGAGTGGAACTTCGGCTCGTGGCGAGTGGCACAGCCAGAATGTCGTGTTTGAGATGCAGACAAACTCAAACTATCCACGCAAGGTTAGCGTAAAGTTCTTCAACAAGCACGACGATGTTGCACGGCTCGTTGTAGGTGCTGCCTACAAAGTTACTTTCGATGTTGAGTCGCGCGAGTACCAAGGTCGTTGGTACACCGATGTCTTGGGACGACGCGTAGAGCCAAAGGAGGCTGCACAGATGGCACAACCGCAGAGTGAGCCTGCTCCATTTGTCGCACCTGCACCTGCGCCAACCCCTGCCGCAGCACCAATGCCTACCGAGGAGTTTGCCGTACCAGCACAAGGTGCACAGGTTATTGATGACCTGCCATTCTAAAACTTAAACGACTTAAACTCAAAAACTGACATGAAAAACTTGAAACGATTCTCGTTGCTCTTCGTGCTACTCTTTTCGGTTATTGCCGTATATGCAGGTGGCATTGGAGATGTAAAAGAGCTCATCGCATTTGCTAAGGCGGTAAATAGCGGAGCAAGCCTTGCCGAGTGGCAGAACGAGGAGGGCGTGGTATGCCTCGAATGCGATATCGACATGAAGAAGGCGAAGAAGTTGCCCGTAATCCTCTCATTCAACGGAGTATTCGATGGCAAAGGCTACGCTCTGAAGAATTGGAAGGCAAAGAGTGCCCTAATTCACGAGTTGAAGTATGGTGGAGAGGTGCGCAACCTTAGAATCGACTCCTCCTGCTCGATGAAGTTGGCGGGTACGGAAGAGGAGTTGATTCGTGGATTTATCGTAAACATAAACTCGGGAACGCTGCGCAACTGCTACAACAACGGCTCGATTGTCTATCACTCGAATATTGCAGGCGCGGCATACACTTTTATCGGTGGTCTGTGCGGAATCAACCGCTATCTGCTTATCGACTGCAAAAATGGAGGTGCGATTGAGGTAAACGCTCTGGTCGCTTCCACCTCAAAAAAAGCGGGTATCTGCGTTGGCGGTCTTGCAGGTAGCAGCCGTAAAAATCTCAAATGCGCATCCTATATTCGTTGCGAAAACAGCGGAAATATATCGCTTGTAAGCGATCTGCCAAGCACCTTTGCTGGCGGTATTGCAGGTCAGTCGATGCAGGCATCTCTCAAGCACTGCGTAAACCGTGGAGAGGTGTCAGTTACAGCCGAGAAGGGAGCTGAGAAGGTGAGTGGCAAAGTCTATATGGGCGGTATTACAGGTCATACAAATACATATATCATCTGCTGCGACAACTTCGGAAAGGTTGATTCGAAGGGTGTATATCAGGTGCGTATGGCGGGCATCGTAGGTATGCCTAACGGAAAGTTGAATATCACTGGCTGCAATAACTTCGGAAAGGTGATTTCGGCAACCGATGGAATGTCACTTATGGGAGGTATCGTAGGCACAATGGCTCTCGAGACCCACATCTTCAACGGTAACAACTACGGCGAGATTATATTTGTTGGCTCAAGTCCTAAAGCCTCCTATATCGGAGGTATCGTTGGCTCGGTTGGCTCGGTAAAGAAGGCTACTCACGGCGCGCATCTTCGCTGTTGCAACAACTATGGCAAGGTAATGAGTGGCAATGGAGGCAACACCTACACCGACAGCAACAACTCGATACACACGGGAGGTATCGCTGGTCGTTCGATAGGTACGGCAAACGCCCCTATCACATTTGCAGAGTGTGCTAATCGTGGAGAACTGATTGCCGATGGAGGTCGCAAGGGCGACATCGTGCCTTACACCACCCACACAAAAATTTCTGGCGGATATTTCCACAACAACTACGCCGAAAATGGAGAGCCATTGGCAAATGGAGCTACGATTTATGGTCGCGTAACCTCCACTACGGGCGAGCCGTTGAAGGGTGTTGTTGTTTCCGATGGTCACAACTGCGTAGAGAGCGATGCCGATGGAAAGTACGAGTTGATGAGCGACATGGCAAATACAAACTTTGTCCATATCTCGGTACCTGATGGTTATAAAGTACCATTCTATAAAGGTGTTCCTCAGATATTCCGTCGTATACATCGCTACTCGAAGGGTGCAGTTGCCAACTTCACTCTTGAGAAGCGCGAGAAGCCGATGGATAACTACATTGTAGCGATGATTGGCGACCCACAGATGCGCGGATACAACCACGACACATCGAGCGAGAAGTTCCGTGATGTGATTCTTCCCGATGTTGTAAAGTTTGCAAAGAGGGAAGGTAAGCAGATATTCACTATCAACCTTGGCGATTTGTGCTACAACTGGATGCCAGCATACGACGACTACCTTGATATCATAGCTGGTGGCAATTTAGATATGTTCCATGTTATCGGAAACCACGATTTCGACCAATCGACCATTCTTGAAACCCGACTCGGAACTCAATTCTTCGAGGAGTACATTATGCCGACAAACTACTCGTTCACCATTGGCAAGATTCACTATGTAATAGTAAATGACATCAACTATGCTCGTGCAAATTCCAAGAAGCACTATAGCTACGGTCTGCACGACCGTGAAGTGGAGTGGTTGGAGCGTGATTTGAGCTTTGTGCCGAAGGATCATTCGATTGTAATTTGCGCTCACTCGCACCTCCATCGCAATGTTGGAAAGATACTAAACTACAAGCGTTACTCGGCAGCTCTCTCCAAGTTCAAGAGAGTATATTCGTGGTCGGGACACTATCACAACAACTTCGGAGCCGACTTCAAGGGCGAGGAGAAGAACAATCTCGGAAATGTGGTGGCAGTATCGGTAGCTCGTTGTAGCGGAAACCTGCGCGCAAACCGCGATTTGAGCATCGACGGAACGCCTAACGGATATATGGTCGTTGAGGTCAATGGCGACAATTTGGAGTGGTACTATAAGTGTATCGGTCGTGAGCGTGACTACCAGATTCGTGCCTACTCGCCTACTCGCACAGGTGACGGCTATGTCAAGGCTTGTATCTGGAATCACACCCCTAACTTCTGGTCTGAGCCTGAGTGGTGGGAGAATGGCGTGAAGGTGGCTAACCTTGAGCAGCACAAAGAGGAGGATCTCGATGCTATCGAGATAAACAAGGCGGCTGCCCACTTGGTTGCAAAAGCAGACCCTTCGGTTACTTGGACAAGTAGCAAGGGTAAGGTTCACGACTACACAAAGCCTAACAAGTCGCGCTATATGTTCCGTGTAAAGCCAAGCGAGGGCGTTCGTTCGGGCGAGATTCGCGTTAAGGATAACTTCGGCAAGGAGTACACTTGCAAAGTAGAGTGGTAAAATCGTATTAAAACACAAATACTATGAACTTCACAAAAAGATTATCAATATTTCTGCTGCTTCTGCTATCGGTAGTTGCCGTATATGCAGGAGGTATCAGCAACGCTAAAGAGCTGGTTGCATTCGCAAAGGCACTAAACAAGGGCGAGGATATCTCGGCTTGGCGCAACGAAAAGGGTGTCATCTGTCTTGAGGGCGATATCGACATGGCAAAGGTCAAGAAGTGGACTCCAATTAAGGAGTTCAAAGGCATCTTTGACGGAAATGGTTTTGCCCTTCTGAATTGGAAGAGCAAGAGTGGCGGACTCTTCGATTTGGTAGCCGAGGGTTCGGTGGTAAAGAATGTGCGCATCGATGGTTCATCCTCGATGACAATCGCCAAAGGAGAGCCTATTTCGGGATTTATTGCTCGCGTAAATAGGGGAACGATTCAGAATTGCGAGAATAATGCTCCGATTAGTTACAAGGCAACCTACACCGAAGAGCATATCTATGTCGGAGGTTTGGTTGGTCAAAACGGTTATGTCGTATGCGACTGCCGCAACAACGGAGCAATCACAGCCGAGGCGATTATAGCTTCAGCAAATAAGAAGGTCTCTATCTCATTGGGTGGTATCGTCGCATCAACCGTACCTAAGGGGGCGCGCACCATCACAATTTTCCGCTGCGAGAATAGCGGAGCAATTACCTTCAAGGGCGACCTTCCGCGTGTATATATGGCGGGTATTGTCGGCTACTCTGGTCGTGCAGGTATTCGCCTTTGTGTCAATAGAGGCAACCTCACCGCCACAACCCTTGAGGGCAACCCTGAAGCGAAAAACTACTGCAATGTTGGAGGTATCGTATCGCAGAGCAACCAGCATATTCAGTGCTGCGACAACTTCGGTACAATCACCGCTAAAGGTGTTCACTCGACCTATATAGGCGGTATCTGCGCATCTTTGAACTCTTCGGCAAACTTACTCGACAGCCACAACTACGGCAATCTATTCTCTTCGTGCAATAATACGACGACTATCGGTGGAGTCTTAGGCTCGTCGGGCGATGGCGCACGCCTCTGCAACTGTAACAATCATGGCAAAGTTCACTTCAACGGCACAGCAAGCAAGAAGGGCTCTTTCGTAGGTGGTGTTGCAGGCTACATCTTCAGCAAGAGTAAAGTCAAGTATGGCTCGCGCCTTCGTCGTTGTAACAACTTTGGCGAGGTTGTCTGCGATGTCAGCAGCAAAAACTTCAATATCGGAGGAGTTGTTGGTCGCATCCGAGGAACACAGGTTGCTCCAATCGCAATGGTCGATTGCGCAAATAGAGGTACGGTAAGTGCAGAGGGTTGCCACATTGGCGACATCGTGGCTCGTCCTGCCTACACCTCCATCGAGGGTGACTATTTCCACAATAATATGGCTCAAGTGCTGGAGGCTGCCGAGGGTAAATACAACATCTTTGGTCGCGTTACGACAACCACGGGCGAGCCGATTGAGGGTGTAGTAGTGTCGGATGGCGAGTTCTGCGTTAAGACCGATGCCGAGGGTAACTACAAAATTCAATCAAACCTCGCACACGCACGATTCATCACCATCTCAACCCCTGCGGATTACAAACTCGCATTCCGCAAGAGTGTTCCTCAGAACTTCCGCCGCATACCTCGTCACGCAAAGGCGGTAAAGGCGGATTTCGTGCTTGAGAAGCGTGATAAATCTACCGAGAAGTACACCGTAGTGATGATTGGCGATCCGCAGATTAAGGGCGTGGGAGTGGATAGCGCGCGCTACAAGCTCCACAACACAATCTATCCCGATATTGTATCGCTCAAGGAGTCAAAATCGACCACCGAGGACGAGTTCTTCGCTATCAACTTGGGCGATTTGGTATTCAACAATATGACGAAGATGGATGACTACCTCAATGTCATCGCCGAGAGCCGTGTGCCGATGTTCCACGCTATTGGCAACCACGACTACGACCAGACAACATTCCTCGAATCGTCGCTCGGACGAATGCACTTCGAGGAGTATTTAACACCATCGTACTACTCGTTCAATATCGGCAAGGTACACTATGTTATCGTAAACGATATCTCGTTCGCGCGCAAGGTTCATAAGCAGAAGTATCGTCTTGGACTTGAGTATTGGCACTACAAGTGGTTGGAGCGCGACTTGAAGTTTGTACCAAAGGATCATACCATCGTGATTTGCGGTCACGCGCAGCTCTTCCGTCACTTCGGAAAGAAGGATCCTGACGGCAAGAAGAATCTCTCCTACGCCCGCTACTCAAAACTCCTTTCGCAGTATGCCCGCGTATATTCGTGGTCGGGACACTACCACTACAACTTCGGCTACGACTACGCAAACTCCAACTTGGAGAACCTCAAAAATATAACCTCTATCTGCGTAGCGCGTGCTTGTGGTGGCTTGCACTGCAACCGCGACCTCTACAACGACGGAACACCAAACGGCTATATGGTTATGGAAGTTGATGGCGAGAAGATTGATTGGTACTACAAGTCGATTGGTCACGATCGCAACTATCAGATGCGAATCTACGATCCAACACGCACAGGTGGCGAATTGGTAAAGGTTAATATCTGGAACTGGTCGAAGGATTATTGGAGCAACCCAGAGTGGTGGGAGAATGGCAAGAAGGTGGGCGAGATGACTCACAAGTTCGAGAAGGATATCGCTTTCTTGGAGGATCACGCCGTTAAGGGGCCACACCTTTACAGTCCGAAGAGCAAACACGACACCGCAAAGCCATACAATGCTCACGGAATGTTCCACATCAAGCCAAGCGAGGGAGTTCGCAGTGGCGAGGTGCGCGTAACCGACAACTTCGGCAATACCTATATTGAAAAGGTTGAGTGGTAAAAGAGCGAATCAAATGAAGAGAATCTATGCAATACTACTTGCAGTGGCGATGATATCTGTGCCTACGGTATCGCAGGCACAGATATACGCCAAGCTTAATGCCCTTTATGCTGTTGTAGGCGTTATAAATCCGCAGTTTGAATTTATTGTAGGGCCACACTCCTCCATCTCGATTGATCCGATGTTTTCGCCCCACAAAACTATCCGCTGGGGCGACCGCAACGATATCCACGCTATGTGCGGAATCTTGCAGGCGGAGTACCGATTCTACATCAAGCGCGAGGCGCGAGGCTTCTATGTGAGTGCCAACGCTGGAATGCAGGCATTTGACCTCACGCGCCCATATATCTTTCAGGGGGGTAAGTTTATCTCCTTCGAGCAGGGCTTTGGTCGCGGTTTCGGATTGATGACGGGTATCGGAATCGGCTACACCCACATCTTCAAGGAGCGATGGGTTGTGGATGCTTTCTTCGCGTTCGACAGAATGTGGAGTTGGTACAACGACTACTTTGCAAATGGCGAGATAAATCTCTTCCCGCGCCACCAGAAAGAGCCAAAATACCCCGATCCATTCAATGGCTCGGCAGAGTGGCTACCATCGAAGATTGGAGTGTCGATAGGTTATAAGATTTTCGATCCTACGCAACCGCGTAAATCATGTAAGCAACGCCGCATAGAGAAGATGCTGTCCAAGTAGAAAAAAAGGTAATGATGCCAAAAAAACTGCTGTCCTTTACGGACAGCAGTTTTCTTTGCTATTAGCTCTTAGCCATTGGCCATTAGCTTTTTTGTCTTATAAAATTAGGCGGTTTTATGCTACATAGTAGTGCGAAGCCAACTC
>SUZQ01000002.1 GCA_015059875.1 Rikenellaceae bacterium
GGTTGCAGTATGGAGTATTTACCCCTGTATTCAAGACTCACTGTACCAAAGATCGCATCATTGAGCGTCGTATTTGGCAGTTCCCTAACCATATGTTCGATATGCGTGCGGCAATGCACTTGCGTTATGCCCTTGTGCCTTACATCTACGCAGCTGCGCGTGAAACATTCGATACGGGAGTTTCGATGACTCGTCCAATGTACTACTCGCACCCTGAGTACGATTTGGCATACACATCGAAAGATCAATTTATGTTTGGCGGCGATTTGCTCGTAGCACCTATTGTAACCCCTACTGACAAGGTTACAGGCTTGGCGACTCGCAAGGTTTGGTTGCCAAAGGGTGAAAAATGGTTTAATATGGTTAGCGGCAAGTTGTATGAGGGTAGCGATAGTGAGGTAGAGATTCACTGTGCGCTCTCCGAGAATCCATACTTTGCAAAGGCGGGTTCGATTATTCCGATGTATCCGAAGTCGGTGCGTAACTTGCAGCAGACTCTCAACTCATATCTCTTGACATTTGTTCCTGGTGGCGATGGCGAGACCACAATCTACGAGGACGATGGAAAGTCGAAGGACTACTCTACTGCTTATGCTACAATAAAGGTATCGAAGCGTACCGAAGGCAATAAGGTTATTATTACTATCGCTCCACGCAAGGGTGGATTCGAGGGCGCAGTTGCAAAGAATATTTACGAGTTGCGTTTGCCTGCAAACTATCCTCCAAAGAGTGTCCGTGTTGATGGTCGCGAGTTGAAGTACAGCCGCTTTGCAGAGATTGGCGAGTGGGGCTATGATGGTTACACTCTCGCTCCGTATATCTTGGTTGGCGAGGTTGATAATGCAAAGGGCTGTATCGTTGAGATCGAGTTTGCAGAGGGCGATTTGGCTGCGCAAGATAGACTCTATGGCATTCAAGGTATAGTAAATCGTTGCGTTGCATTGACCGCAGAGTTCAAGGAGGCGTATGCAATCCATTACGATCCATATCCGCTTCTTCCTGACTTCTATATGAATGTATCTCAGGCTCCTAACTTTATAATGGAGGCTCCGCAGAATATTCATGAGAATATTGAGAACTACCACAAGTCGCTTGCAGAGTGTCTTTCCGAGGTGGGTAAGATGGATAAGTTCTCAAACGAGTTCCGCGAACGAGTTAAGGCTCAACTTACAAAACAATAAAAAGAATCATAAACAAACTAATACTTAATACTATGGAAATTGCAATTATCGTAGTCGTTGCGCTATTGTCACTTGTTGCGCTGTGGCTTGTATTCTACTTTATCCCTATGGGATTGTGGTTCTCGGCTTTGGTGTCGGGAGTGCATATCTCGCTTTTGCAGCTTGTACTGATGCGTTGGCGTAAGGTTCCACCTTCAACAATTGTCTCTTCAATGATTGAGGGTACGAAAGCTGGCTTGAAGCTCGATCCTAACGAGTTGGAGGCGCACTACCTTGCGGGAGGTAATGTGCAGAATGTGGTACATGCACTCGTTTCGGCGCAGAAGGCGAATATTATGCTCGACTTCAAGATGGCGACCGCTATTGATTTGGCTGGTCGTGATGTGTTCGAGGCTGTGCAGATGTCGGTAAATCCGAAGGTTATCAACACCCCTCCTGTTGCCGCTGTTGCTAAGGATGGTATTCAGCTTATTGCGAAGGCTCGTGTAACCGTTCGTGCTAACATCAAGCAGTTGGTCGGAGGAGCTGGCGAGGAGACCGTTTTGGCGCGTGTAGGTGAGGGTATCGTATCGTCGATTGGCTCGGCTGTAACACATAAGGTTGTGCTTGAAAATCCAGACTTTATTTCGCGTGTAGTGTTGGAGAAGGGTTTGGATGCGGGTACAGCATTTGAGATTCTCTCGATTGATATTGCCGATATTGATGTTGGTAAGAACATCGGAGCGCAGTTGCAGATGGATCAGGCAGATGCCGACAAGAATATTGCGCAGGCAAAGGCTGAGGAGCGTCGTGCTATGGCGGTGGCTCTCGAGCAGGAGATGTGCGCAAAGGCACAAGAGGCTCGCGCTCGCGTTATTGAAGCGGAGGCGGAAGTACCTCTTGCAATGGCAGAGGCGTTCCGTTCGGGCAATCTCGGAATTATGGACTATTACAAGATGAAGAATGTGATGGCGGACACTGAGATGCGTGAATCAATCGCCAAGCAGAAGTAGAATTTTAGGGGGAAGAGAGAAGATGCTTAAAAATATAGTTTTTGACCTTGGAGGAGTTGTTGTGGCTCACAACGAGGAGAGCTTTGCTGAGAAACTCGGAGAGTTCTTTAGCTTTGTGTTTGGACCCGATATGCGATGTGTTCCATCGTTTTGGATGGACTACGATCTCGGAGTCAGAACAATAGACGAAACAGCCGCATCGGTGGCAGAATACCGCAAATGCAGCGTAGAGGAGGCAAAGCAGAATATGCTTTACGCCATTTCGTTGCAGGAGGAGGTTGAGCCTACCGTGCAACTGATAAAGGAGCTGAAGGAGCAGGGCTATAAACTATATGTACTCTCAAATATGTCGAAGGAGTATATCGAATTTTTGCGTAAGTTGCCCGTGTTCGACTACTTCGACGATCAGGTTGTGTCGTGTGAGATAAATCTCGGAAAGCCCGATAAAAAGGTGTACGAGTATCTGCTCTCTCATTGCAATTTGGATGCGGCAGAGACTATATTTATTGATGATCGTTACGATAATGTTGAGGCTGCTGCCGAGTTGGGTATTACCCCGTTCCATTTCGATCGTCGCAATCCTAAAGAGGCATGCGAGGCGTTGCGCAAGGTTATATATAAGAAATAGATAGATAAGAAATATATGAAGAGAGGAGTTCTTTTGCTTGCTGTTGTGGTGTTGCCGTTTATGTTGTTGGCACAGAATTTCCGCAAAGAGGTGATATTGACTGATGGTTGGCGTTTCTCGCATGAGAGCGACGCAATGAAAGCACAAGGTGATGCAATTGCAGCAGAGAGGTATAATGACTTGTCGTGGGAGGTTGTCCGTGTTCCTCACGATTGGGCAATCAAGGGCCCATTTGACGAGTCTATTGATAAGCAGTATAAGCCCGTTATCGAGGATGGTGCAACTGTTCCAACTTGGCGTACGGGCCGTACGGGAGCATTGCCTTTTATCGGCGCAGGTTGGTATCGTACAAAGTTTACCGTTCCGCAGGCGTGTGAGCGTGCTATTATCAACTTTGACGGAGCAATGGCAGAGCCAGTGGTCTATGTTAATGGCCGCAAGGCGGGCGAGTGGAAACTCGGGTATGCTTCGTTTAATGTGGATGTAACGCCATACATCTATCGCGATGGTCGTGAAAATACTCTTGCAGTTCGTTTGGAGATGCGCCCATTCTGTAGCCGCTGGTATCCTGGAGCAGGACTTTTCCGTCATGTAACACTTATCACTACACCGACTACTGCTATCGATTGTTGGGGCTTGAATATGAATACAATCTCTGTGAGTGATACGGGAGATGTAGCCGCCTCTTTTGAAGCAAAAGTAACAGGTTATGCAGGTAAGAAACTTATCGTTTGTTGGAAGGTTGCAGGTAAGGATTTTGAGCAGAGCGTTGATGGACAAGGTGTTGCTGTTGCCACACAAAGCTTTTCGGATGTAACTCCGTGGTCGCCTGAAGAGCCAAAGCTCTACGATATGCAGGTTGATTTGCACTCGGTAGCGCCCGACGGCTCGCGTCGTATAATTGATTCTAAAATCGTAAAGATTGGATTCCGTACCGTAAAGATTACTCCAGAGAGAGGCTTTGAGTTGAATGGTAAAGTACGCAAAATAAAGGGCGTTTGTCTGCATCACGATTTAGGAATGTTGGGTGCTGCGGCTAATAAGGCAGCTATGCGTCGTCAGCTTGAGTTGTTGAAGTCGATGGGCTGCGACGGTATTCGTACTTCGCATAATATCCCTTCGCAGTGGCAGATGGATTTGTGCGATGAACTCGGATTCTTGGTTATGGCGGAGAGTTTTGATGAGTGGCGTATACCAAAGGTTGAGAATGGATACAATCGCTTCTTCGATGCGTGGTACAAGCGCGATTTGAAGAACTTGGTTGATGCCAATAAACTACACCCTTCGATTGTGATGTGGAGTGTTGGAAACGAGGTGCGTGAGTTGTGGAAGCCTGGTAATGAGAAATCCGCTGGAGCTACCATTGCACGAATGTTGGTTGGCGAGTTGCATCGCTTAGATCCATCACGCCCCGTAACAGCTGGAATAAACAGATCGCTCCTTGCTATAGAGTTGGGTGCAGCGCAAGTCTTTGATATTATGGGTGTAAACTACCACCTCTATCAATACGATGAGATATACGCGAAATCGGGACATGGTAATATTCTTGGCTCCGAAACGGCATCTACGGTGTCGTCGCGAGGTGTATATCACTTCCCTGTTATCGCGTTGGTGGCGCAGTCTGATACCGATAAAAAGACGCGAGGTGCAGTTGAGAAGAATATCCTGCATCGTGACTATCAAAATTCGAGCTACGATACCGAGGTTGTGCCTTGGGGAAATCTCCCTGATTACGATTGGGCGCAGCAGGAGGACAAACCGTGGGTTATCGGCGAGTTTGTGTGGACAGGCTTCGACTATTTGGGAGAGCCTTCACCATATAATAATGTATGGCCATCGCGCAGTAGCTATTTTGGTATAATCGACTTGGCTGGTCTGCCAAAGGATAGATATTATCTCTATCGTTCGCATTGGAACACTGCACAGCCTACAATACATCTTCTCCCGCATTGGAATTGGGAGGGACGCGAAGGTATGGTAACACCCGTATATTGTTACACAAACTACCCTACTGCCGAACTCTTTATCAATGGTAAGAGTCAGGGTAAGCGTACAAAGACCAAGAACGGAGATATTCTTGATCGTTTCCGCCTGCGTTGGAACGATGTGGTTTACGAGCCAGGAGAGGTTAAGGTTGTCGTTTTTGATGAGAATGGCTTGAAGGTTGGCGAAAAGAGCGTTAAGACGGCTGGCAGACCTCACCATATTGAGTTGTGCGCTGATCGTGGTACGGGTAAGGAGGTGCGCAAGTATAGCGAGATGAGAGCCGATAAGTGCAATCCTTCGCAGTTCTCGTTGGGTGGATATCTGAAGGCAGATGGCGACGATATGGCATTTGTGACTGTCCGTGTAGTTGATAAGGATGGAAACCTCTGCCCTACCGCTTCGCATCAACTTACAATGAAGGTTACGGGTAATGGAGCGTTCAAAGGTGTTTGCAATGGCGATCCGACATCGCTTGAGGTCTTTGTTAAACCTACGATGAAACTCTTTAATGGCGAGTTGGTTGTGGGTGTTCAGACCACAAAGCAGGCGGGCGAAATGGTGCTTAAAGTCTCTGGCAAGGGTGTCGGAGCTGCAACAATTACTCTGAAATCAAAATAGAAATAAGAAACGAAATATATAGAAATGGAAGAGAACCTCGAGTTGGAGATGTTGCATCCTCACTATGATGTAGTTGTTATTGGTGGCGGTGCAGCAGGATTAATGGCGGCAGGAACGGCTGCGCGAGTGGGTAATAAGGTGTTGCTTCTCGAAAAGATGGAGAAGCCTGCGCGAAAGGTGCGTATTACGGGAAAGGGCCGTTGCAACCTTACGAATGCACGCCCTGCGGAGGAGTTTGCCGAGAATGTGCGAGCAAATGCCGAGTGGCTGCGTGTGGCTATGTCTGAGTTTACAAATCGCGCAACGATGCGATTTTTCGAGCGTATGGGCGTGAAGCTCGTTACCGAGCGTGGCGAGCGTGTCTTTCCTGCAAGTGGAAAAGCTGCCGATATTGCTAATGCATTGGAGTTCTTCTGCCGCGATTATGAGGTGGATATTCAGTGCAATAGCCGAGTTACGGAGATTCTTGTTGCGGGAGGCAAGGTATATGGCATTAAGTATATGAATAAGCGCGGCTATGAGCGCAAAATAGAGGTCGAGAATGTGATTATTGCAACGGGTGGTGTCTCCTATCCTGCAACAGGCTCTACGGGAGATGGCTATAGCTTTGCAGATCGTGTAGGTCATACAATTGAGTCGGTGCGACCTTCGCTTACTCCGCTTGTGTCGAATCATCCGCAGATTGAGTATATCAAGAATGTTTGGCTCAAAAATATCAACGCACGATTGTTTGTTGCGGGAGAGATGGTGCGCGAGGAGTTTGGCGAGATGTCATTCTCGGATAGAGGTATGGAGGGAGCTGTGATTCTCCGTTTGAGCCGCGATGCTGTGGATGCCCTGCTTGAGGAGAAGAGTGTAAAAATAGAACTCGACTTGAAACCAGCCTTGACCGAGGAGATCTTGCGCGAGCGAATCAAACGCGAGGTGGCAGAGATGCGCCCAGAGGATTTCTTTGCCGAGTTGGTGCGCCGATTGGTGCCAAAGCCACTTGTAGTGCCTATTTGCAAGGAGCTTGATGTCCATTCGCGCCTCTATATCTCGAAGGTGTCAGATAAGGAGTTTGAGCGACTTATCAAGGTGCTGAAGGGTTGGTCATTCCCTATTTCAGACTATGCTCCATTCGAGTATGCTGTTGTTACTGCGGGCGGTGTAAGTTGCTCGGAGGTAAACGAATATACAATGGAGTCGTTGAAGATTAAGGGTATGTACTTTGCTGGAGAGGTACTCGATGTTGATGCCAATACTGGAGGCTATAACCTGCAAATCGCCTTCTCAACGGGACATTTGGCGGGATTGCTAAAGAAATAGTAGAGTTTATGAAGATTAGAGGTCGAAATATAGGACGACGCTTGCAGTTGCTTGGCAATAACATAGCGCGCGCAAAGCACTATCATGGTTATGGTGTTCACTCTCCGTTTGTCTACTCGCTTATTCGTAAGGTCTTTATGAGTAAGACTCTGTTTGAAGATTCGGGAACGGCTCTATACGATTCGTTGCGTGCAAATGGTGTAGCGGAGCGACGAGCGCGACAACTGCACAACTTGTTGCCATTTACGGAGGGGCAGAGCTACTCTATCAATGATGTTGAGGGAGATATTTCGATACTTCTATCGGACTACCCTATCGAGCAGTTTCGTGAAGCTTACGAGGCTGCAAAGGAGCAGAGCCTGACACTTGTTGTGATGCAGCCCTATCTGAATCGCGAACGACAGAATGCGGTTAAGACTTTGATGACAGAGCATCTCTCGACTGTTGTTGATAATCGAGCCTATATTATCTTCTTTAACAACCATTTACCAAAACAATACTACCGTTTATGAAACTATATACGAAAGGCGGAGATAGAGGACGAACATCGCTAATTGGAGGCGAGCGTGTGTGCAAAACAGATGTGCGTGTTGAGGCGTACGGAACGGCAGATGAGTTGCAGGCAAATATCGCATATCTTGCGGATAGAATGTTGCGCGAGGAGTCGTTAGCGATATATGTTGAGGATTGTCGTCGTGTATGTTCGCGATTGATGACAGTATGCTCACTGTTGGCGGCGGGCTGTAGTTGCGAGTACGAATTGCCAAAGATTTCGGAGGGCGATATCACTTGGTTGGAGGGGCGCATCGATGCCTTACAGTCGGAGTTGAAACCCGTTGACTGTTTCACTATTCCGGGAGGTTGTGAACTATCGTCTTTGTGCCATATATGCCGTACGGTGTGCCGTCGTGCCGAGCGTCGCGCTATCGAAGCTGCTGAGAATTACGAGGTTGAGAAGTTGCTTTTGGTATTCCTGAATCGCCTCTCCGATTATCTCTATGCGTTATGTCGTACTATTACGGAGCGACTTGATGCAGAGGAGGTTCTGTGGCGACCGTAGTAGACTCTATATAAAAGATTGTCAATTATTTGAATTTTTATAGCATACTGCTTGTATATTAGATTTTTTTTATACTTTTGCACCCGCAAGAGAGCAAAACACTAACAATTAAAAGATATAACTATGTATTGGACACTTGAACTTGCATCTAAATTGGAGGATGCTCCATGGCCAGCAACAAAGGAGGAGTTGATTGATTATGCAACACGCTCTGGTGCGCCACTCGAAGTAATTGAGAATCTTCAGGAGATTGAGGATGATGGCGAGGCGTACGAGAGTATGGAGGAGATATGGCCTGACTACCCTTCGAAGGAGGATTTCTTCTTTAACGAGGAGGAGTATTAGTTTAATTGGCAATTACAAATTGTCAGTTGGCAGTGAAAGCGATTTTTTTAATCGCTTTTACTATTTTAATGATATTGTATAATATTGTATAATAGGAGATTTACGGAATTTTAATTTTAATTTGCAAATGGCTTACGCCCCATCACTTAAACCCAATACGCGCATTGATGTAGCCGATATTTTGCGAGGTATCGCTATTGGTGGCATTGTGCTGATACACTTTATCGAACAACTCAATTTTTATCAATTCCCCGAGGCGTCGAGTGAGTTTATGGCTCGATTTAACCAAAGCGTATGGGATACAACATTCTTCCTTCTTGCGGGCAAGATGTACGCTATCTTCTCGATGTTATTCGGTTTGAGCTTCTTTATTCAACATGACAATCAGGCGCAACAGGGCCGGGATTTCCGCTTGCGTTTCTTGTGGCGTATGGTGTTGCTGTTCCTTTTCGGATTGTTCGACCTTCTGTTCTATAATGGCGATATTCTCACCGTATATGCAGTATGTGGCGTCTTGGTAGTGCCATTTATCCGTGCGAGCAATAAGGGGCTGGTTGCAGCAACAATATTTTTTGCATTGCAGCCGATAGAGCTTACCTATATTATATTAGGACTTATAGACCCTGCGATACAGCCACTGAGCCTTGGTTCGGGTGCGCTGTTCAAGGCTATTATTCCGGCGCAGGCTGAGGGATCGTGGCTCGATGTGGCTATTGCGGGCATCCGTTATGGCTTCCTCGTGAATTTCACTTGGTCGATAGAGTTTGGCCGTATTATGCAGACGATGTTCCTCTTCCTTTTGGGAATTTATATTGGTCGTCGCCGTTTGTTTTATAACGAGGGCAACAATTTGCAAATTTGGAAGCGAGTGCTTGTAATCTCGTTCTGTGCATCGGCAATCCTTGTACCTCTCTTCGAGGTGGTGCCCGATATGGTTGAGGTGCCATGTATCAAACAGAGTGTGAAGGTAATGCTCAAAATGTGGCGAAATCTTGCGCAGATGCTCTTCTATGTGTCTGGAGTTGTGTTGCTATACTATTGCACTTCGGCAAGCAAATTCCTTATTAAAATTGCCCCTTATGGCAAGATGAGCCTTACCAACTACCTCTCGCAGTCGATAATTGGTGGCTTCGTATTCTATAATTGGGGTCTTGGAATGTTTCGATATTCGGGCCATGCATCGAGCCTTCTTCTCGGTGCGCTCTGCGTGGCATTGCAGTATCTATTCTGCCGTTGGTGGCTCAAAAGCCACTCGCATGGACCGTTTGAGTCGTTGTGGCGCAAATTGACATGGATTAAGAAGTAAAAAGAGCCGAGCAATGCTCGGCTCTTTTTACTTATATTTCAGTTTGCCTACTCCTTCTTTACAGGATCACAAGTAAGTCCTACGCCGAGTTTTTTGAATATCTTTTGATCGACTTCGCTCAACATTACGGTTGAATGCACCTGACAACCATTCAACTTCGGAAGTTGGTCGAGAGCCTTGCGACAATTATCATCCGTGATGCTCAACATTGACAATGCTACCAAGACCTCGTCGGTATGCAGACGCGGATTGTTGCCGTGCAGAAGTCCGACCTTGGTCTTTTGTATTGGAGAAATCATCGTTTCAGGTATCAGTTTTACATCGTGCGGAATATTCGCTAAATACTTGGCTGCGTTGAGTATAAGGGCTGCGCTTGGGCCTAAAAGCGGGCTGGTACGAGCTGTGATAATTGTGCCATCTTGCAACTCGATAGCCGAGCAAGGCACGCCCTCTTGCTGTTTGCGCTCGTTAGCGGCTACGGTTGTCTTGCGATGTGCCGTAGTGAGCTTTGCCTGCTTCATAATAAGCGACAACTTGTTCACTTCACTCTCGTTATCGCCCTTTTGAGCAAGGTTGCAAAGTGCGTAGTAGTAGCGGCGAATAACCTCGTCGCGTGCCGCCTCGCAACACGCCTCATCATCGTCGAAACAGAAACCAATCATATTGACCCCCATATCGGTAGGCGACTTGTAAGGGCTCTCGCCATATATCGCCTCAAAGAGGGTGTTAAGCACGGGGAAGATTTCAATATCACGGTTGTAGCTTGATGCAACTGTGCCGTAAGCCTCAAGGTGGAACGGATCAATCATATTGATATCGTTCAAATCGGCTGTTGCCGCCTCGTAGGCGATATTTACGGGGTGCTTGAGAGGCAGATTCCACACGGGGAAGGTCTCAAACTTGGCGTATCCTGCTTTGATATTGCGCTTATTCTCGTGATAGAGCTGGCTCAAACATACAGCCATCTTACCGCTACCAGGTCCTGGGGCTGTTACAAAGACGAGAGGACGCGAAGTCTCGACATAATCATTTTTGCCAAATCCCTCATCCGAGTCAATCAGGGCGACATTGTTGGGATAACCCTCAATGGTGTAATGATAATAGACCTTGATACCAAGACGCTCAAGGCGTTTGCGGTAGGCATCGGCACTCGACTGTCCGTTGTAGTGCGTAATAACCACGCCACTTACGCAGAGCCCTCTACTCTCAAATTCGCTTTTAAGACGCAATACATCCTCGTTGTAGGTGATGCCAAGATCTCCGCGCATCTTGTTCTTTTCGATATCTAATGCGCTGATTACAAGAATCATCTCCGCCTCATCCTTCAGCTGTAAGAGCATCTGCAACTTACTGTCGGGCTGAAATCCTGGTAAGACGCGACTTGCGTGGTGATCATCAAATAATTTACCACCAAACTCCAAATAGAGTTTATCTCCAAACTGCTCGATACGCTTCTTAATCTGCTCCGATTGTATCCGCAGATACTTCTCGTTATCGAATCCCCTATTCATACATCTCTAATTTACCGCTTGTTTCTCTCCATTCTCCTCAAGAGCCAATTTCAATGCAGCATTTAACTTCTGAGGATCAATCTTCGATTTGACCTTGCCCCCCTTAACAATTGAGATGGCTCCAGTCTCCTCCGATACAACCAACACTACCGCATCGGTCATCTCGCTCACGCCTATTGCAGCGCGGTGGCGTGTACCGTAGCTCTTTGGTACATTGCTCTGAGTAACGGGCAAGATACACTTTGCAGCTACAATACGGTTATTGTCAATAACGACAGCACCATCGTGCAATGGTGCATTTTTGAAGAAGATATTTTTGATAAGCGACATCGTGATATTAGCATCGAGAGCAATACCTCCTTCGATTATAAATTGCAAATCGTCTTTACGGCGGAATACGATGAGAGCTCCAATCTTCTCCTCACTCATATCCATACAGGCAGATACGATAGGCGAAGTGTCGGTGCTACTATGCTTGCGATTGAGCGAGAAGAAACGAGTTATGAAATCTAACTCCTTCTGTCGCATTCCAAGCGTAAAGAGGAATCGACGCAACTCTGGTTGAAAGATTACGAGCAGGGCAATAACGCCGACGCTGATAATCTGACCGAGTATGGTCGAGAGTAGTTCCATATTGAGGGCCTTTACTATAACCCAACCGAAATAGACCATCACAATGCCCACCATTATGTAAGGGGCGTTTGTACCCTTCATTGCCTTGTAAACAATGAATAGCAACCCTGCAACAAGCAGAATATCAAGTAGGTCTATAAAAGTAAACGGAATAAAACCCATAATGGCTACTCTCTTTTTATTGATGTCGTTGTGTTGCCTCTTTTACTTCTTGCTCTGACTCTTCTCTGCCTTGTAAAGCTCGTTTACTTTAGCAAGAACCTGCTCGGTAATGTTGAGCGACTCGTCAGCATCCAAGAGTGCTGAAGCCTGCACGATCATCTTGTACTTTTTATCTGCGTTAATCTCCTGAACAGCACGCATCAAGAGATCATTCATACGATTCTGGAATACGATGCTCTCCTCCTCAAGCTCTTTGCCCTCTTTTTGTGCCGCACTCTGCATCGAAGCTGCGCGCTTCTGCAACTCCTGCTCCTTCTCCTGTGCGTTGCGAGTGGTAATCAACCCCTTCTGATACTTCTCTGCAAGCTGGTTGATCTCGTTCTGAAGGTTCTGCTCCTTCTTTGCCCACTTCTGCTGAGTCTTTTCTGTCTTGTCGCGGAGTGCAATACCCTCTGTCTTGAAAATCTCGCTCTCTGCCAAAACATAATCAACATTTACAAATGCCAAATCGCCCTCTACAGCAACAGCTTCGGTTGTTGCAGCGTTCTCTGCGTTCTCTGCGTTAGCTTTGTTCTCCTTGCAGCCAATCAACGCCAAGAATGCGAGCGCTGCGACAAAAAATCTTTTCATAGTTCTATTTTTAATTTTACGGTTTTACACTATATCGCACAAAGGTAGTAATTTTCTGCGAAAATCGTACAATGAACACCAAAAAAAAGTGCAGAATGTTGCTCTGCACTTTTTGTCGATGTAGGGGTTGTACTATTTGATTTTGTACTTCTTCAAAATCTTTTTGACTTGCGGCATAATCTTGTTGAGCATACGCTCCACACCGAGGTCGTTCAAGTGTGTGCCATCGATAGTACCTTCACTATCTTCCCCAGTGTAGAATCCTGGATTGATGAAGTATACATTTTTGAACTCCTTGCATATATTTTTCATAAGCTCCTCCGCTGCCGCGCGCTGGTCATCGTTGCGCTTGCGGGCGACGAGGTCGAAGTTACCAGAGTCGCGCTTGACCGTTTGGAGGAAAATCATCGGCTTGTCGGGATGTGCGGCAACAATTTTCTTCACAAAGTTGTAAAGACGCTTCTCAATAATCTGCTTTGTCGAGTTGGAGAAGGTGTCGAAGAAGTAGGCGTCAGCCTCGGTTGCACAGACGATATTTGCGAAGTAGTCATCGAGCTTACACTTGCCACTGAGACCGATGTTTGGAGTCTCGGCATTGAGCATACGGCCTATACGAGCCACATAGCAGAGGCCTGGACGAGCTGCCGATGCACCGTGAGTAAGGCTTGAGCCTACGAAGAGAATCTTGTGTTTGAATGGCGATGGGATAGCCTCAATCTTTGCATTTTCGTCAATGCCGATTTGTAACGATGTGACACTGTTGAACATAGGCAGATAGAGCATACACTCCTTGACGCCTTCCGCCATTCTTTTTACCATCACAAACGAGTGCTCCGTGCCTGAAGTATTGGGGCGCGCAACGCCTGCAAATATCCATTTGTTGCCCTCGCGGATGTAAAGATCCATTCCGCTGTGGAATATCGGGGACATATTTGCTCCCAACTTTTTAGTTTTGGTAGTCCACTTTGCGCTGATAGAACGGCTGTCTGTCTTGAATAAGATTGCCATACCCGTTGTTTGCGATAATCCGCCCTTAGCGGATTTTGGAATACCGAACTCATTGACATCGATACGATTGAGAGGTAGTCCATCATTTTGAGCTTTGTTGATTACGGTAAGCGTTGTAGCATCTACATACTCGCGCTTTGGCGCAGCGAAGGCTGCTGAAGTGAAAAGAATTACTGCAACGATGAGTGTGCAAATTCGTTGAAAAGTTTTCATAGTGATAATGTTAAATTTATACTACAAAGTTAGTAAATAATTCGGAAATAGAGCGTTTTGTTGTGGAAATATTGGACTTGCTGCATCGAAAACTTGTTTTCTATCGCAATCGCTACTCAAGCACGGAGATTTGCGCAAGCAAACAATAGCCGACCAAAGACAAGTCTGCCGAGACGCCACAAGCTGAACGAATCCAGTACTCTCCGCAAAAAAAAGAAGACAACCAAAGTTGTCTTCAAATCTTGCGGAGAGTACTGGATTCGAACCAGTGGATACCTTACGATATCGGCAGTTTAGCAAACTGCTGGTTTCAGCCACTCACCCAACTCTCCGTAGCTGTAATCCCTAAAAGCAGTGCAAAGATACTACATTTTCGCAATAATGCAAAATTTTATCGAAAAAAGTTACTTTTGAGTCCTAAATGTGAAGTATCTGCCCGCGACGAAACTATAAACGGCACACACGGCTGTAGTAAGAATTTTCGACGGTGTAGCCCATACGCCACACACCTCGACAAAGAATTTCATACAAGCGTAGTTTAGCAATATTGAGCCGACAATAGTGAGGGCGTACTTTGCGAGTTGTGGTAATGAAGATATCTCGGTTGCGTGGAATGCTACATTGCGATTGAGCCAAAAACCCGTAAAGAAGGTGATTGGAAATACTACGCACAGGGCTGCTATATGTGGCGACATAACCACTATGCCGAGGTCGATAAACCTCTTGCAAACAATATAGTGGTAGATTAAATAGTACCATATAGCATCGAGCAATGCCGTTATTCCTCCACACGCCAAATAACGAAAAACCTGCTGCGAGAATACTCTCCGCAGAGGTTTTATGTAGAATAGGTCTATCGCCTTGGTTATGTAATTCGCTAAACTACTCACTACTCACTACTCTCTGGTATACACCCAAACACTCTGAAAACTGTTGTGTTGGGATTTCCATGCCGAAACTTTGCGTCCACACTCCGAACGCGATGGTAACTCGCATAGGGCAACCATATATCGCTCGTCGTATTGGTATACATTAGCCTCAATCTCAGGGAATCGTTCTGCTAACCACGCCTTTGCATCTTGAGCATTTGCAAGCTCATTGTATACACCCCAAACAGCATAGCTGCTGCCTTTGTGCATAGGAAGAATAGATGAATCTGCGATAGCCTCCACGCTCGACTCCGCAACAGGCTCATTGATAGGCTCTGCAACGGTAGGCTCTGTTGTGGCGATAGACTCCTCTGTAGCGACATCAACAGGTTGTGCTGTCGGCTCTGAAGGGAGTTCCTTGAATGCCTCCGATGCAGGTGCAATGCGCTCTTTTGCGAATAGATTATCGAACATATTATTGCTGTACATAACATATCCAGCTATTCCCAACGCAAAACCGATGCAGAGACCAGACATTATATATATAAAGTAGTTGCTGCGCGGATTGATCTTCTTTGTACCGCGCCCATTTGGATTTGCCATATTGTCAAATGTTTTATCGGTTTTAATACTACCCTTCTCTATTACACACACGCCGTTTATTGTCATCTTGTCGGCGCGCACGGATTGCTCCAGCCACTCGGCATAAATATCTTCAGCGCGCTCCTCCGATACGCTTGCCTTGTGCGAAATGAATACAACAATACTCTTACCGCGCTCCTCATTGGTCAGACACAGCTCCTGATATGGGAGTTGTAACGACTTTGCGGAGAGCAACTTTGCTGGTTGGCGACGCAAAATTAGCGTACCCACCTTTGGCAGATATACTTCGCTCTCATCGAGGAGTAGATTGGCAATGAGATTATCGATTTGCTGCTTCATTACTTCTTGAAATGGTGCTTGTTCTTTGGTTGCTTAACCTTTGGGGTTACGGGAGCTGCTGCGGGTGCAACGCTCTTGTTGTTGCAGTACCAGCTCCAAATCATAAAGCATACGCCGATAATTATAAACGGAATTGAGAGCCACTGCCCCATATTGAGTGTCATACCCTGCTCGAATGCTACCTGGTCAATCTTTATAAACTCTATGAAGAATCGAGGTGTGAAGATACCTACAAGGGCTGCGCCAAAGATAAATCCCTCCCGTCTTTCAACCTTCGTGTAGCGATACAGTGCAAACAAAATGGCGAAGCAAGCGAGGTAACATATTGCTTCGTAGAGCTGTGTAGCGTGGCGTACAGGCACCATCTCCTCAGGCCAATTCGGATATAAGCGCATAAACTTGAAGCCCCAAGGCACAGTTGTTTCGTTGCCGATAATCTCCGAGTTGAAGAGATTTCCGAATCGAATCATCGCACCACTCAAAGGTGCAATAATGCCGAGTCGGTCAGCTGTCCACATTACCGATACCTTGCTTTTGCGCGATGAGAGCCAGATGCCAATCAAAATGCCGATTGTTGCTCCGTGACTCGCCAAGCCTCCATCGCGAATACCTGTTATAATCTTCCACGGCTCGCGCAGATACTCCATCGGCTCGTAAAAGAGGCAATGACCAAGACGCGCACCGATAATTGTTCCCAGTGCGATATAGAGGAATGCCGTATCCGATACGCTTTCGGGCTTGCCCTCACGCTTGCAGAAGTAGGAGAATAGCCACCCTCCGAACAAGAGTGCCGCCACCCAAGTCAGCGAGTACCAGCGAATTTCAAAACCGAAGATATTTACAAGTGTGGGATTAAAGTCCCAAACGACAGCCAACAACTCCATAATATACTATAATTCAACCTTTTTCAAAGTAAATGTAAATGTCGAACCTACGCCAAGCTCACTGCGCACCGATACGCGCTCGCCGTGTCCTTCGATAATGTGCTTAACGATAGCCAAGCCAAGACCTGTACCACCCTGCTCGCGCGAACGACCTGTGTCGGTGCGATAGAAACGCTCGAAAACGCGGGGAGCGTCGCCCTTGGCAATACCGATACCGTTATCCTCCACCTCAATCAAGATCTTGTCGAGCATATCGCGGAAGTCGAGTTTTATCATTCCGCCCTCCTTGCCGTAGCGTATAGCGTTGGTGATAAGGTTTTCGAGTACCTGACCGATATAGAACTTGTCAGCCGAAACCCAGAAACGCGATGGGAGATTCTGTGCGAACTTCACTGTGATTGTGATGTTCTTCTTAGCCGCCTCCATTTCACACTGCTCGGCAATCTCCTTTGCGAGAGCTACGATATCAAAGGTCTCCGACTTCATCATCGACATATCGTTCTCAAGAGCCGAAATCGTATCGAGATCGCGGATGATATTTATCATTCGGTTTACGCTCTTCTCGGCGCGCTCAAGGTACTTGCGGTTGATGATTTCGTCGTCGATGCCGCCATCAAGAAGGGTTGATATGTAGCCTTGAATGTTGAAGATAGGAGTTTTTAACTCGTGGGCCACATTACCGAGATACTGCTTGCGGAACTTTTCGATATCCTTCAAGCGAGCAATCTCCTTGTCGTTATCCTCTGCCCACGACGATAGCTCTTGCGAGATATTCTCCACGCGCTTATCCTTCAACTCGTCGAGCATTTCAGCTGTGTGAACATCGCGCGAAAATACGGTCGAGTATATCGGGCGGAGCTTGTATGCCACATACTTTGTCATTATCCAAAGCGCGAAAAGTGACACGCCTACAAATGTTCCTACGGTGGCAACAATCACCACCCACCACAACGATTTCAGGTCGAGTGTAGTCAAAGTTATAACCATTGCACATACACCTGCAACAGCTCCGATAAGCCACGATCCCGCCTCTTTTGTCTTAATTCTCAACATATTCGGTTTTGTTTAAGGTTTTACACTTTCGTTATATTTTGCAAATATAACAAAAAAACGAAAATTTATAGTTAAGAGTTGAGAATTTTTGAAAAAAAAGTTGACGGCAGGCGTTGAATGATGCCTATTAGCAATAAGGGCTATTAACGGCAAGTAACGGCCATTAATGGCTAGTAAAGAATTTATTTGCGTGCTATTGTCGCTCACCTTACTTGCCCTTACTACCCACTACTAGCCCTTACAAACCTTTAACAATCGGCGCATTCAAAAAACAACCCTCCGTCATTCCGAGCGAGTGCAACAAGCGTGGGAAACTCCCACTTTATAATGAGAAATAGTAAAGAAGATTGCCGCGTCACTTCGTTCTTTGTAATGACGATTTATTATTTTTGAGAAGTTTTCCGCTTTCCGCTTTCAGTTTTCCGTTTATTTTGTTACCTTTGCAAAATGGTTTGGCTCCGTAGTTTAATGGATAGAATTTAAGATTCCGGTTCTTACGATAGCGGTTCGAATCCGCTCGGAGTCACTTACGAACGGAAAACGGAAAGCGGAAAACGGAAAACTAAAATAGCTAATGGCTAATGGCCAATGGCTAACGGCTAATAAGATGGATAGAAGAATCGAGAGCGATAGCGAGTTGGAGAGTCGCATTCGTCCGCAAGAGTTGGCAAACTTCTCTGGTCAGGAGAAGATTGTCGAGAATTTGCGTGTCTTTATTAAGGCGGCATTGATGCGTGGCGACTCGCTCGACCATACCCTACTGCACGGCCCTCCGGGACTCGGTAAGACCACCTTGGCGAATATTATCGCCAACGAGATGGGTGCGCAGTTGAAGGTGACTTCGGGCCCCGTACTCGATAAACCGGGCGACCTCGCAGGTCTTTTGACAAACCTTTCGGCAGGCGATGTACTCTTTATCGACGAGATTCACCGCCTCTCCCCTATTGTCGAGGAGTATCTCTATTCGGCAATGGAGGATTTCAAGATCGATATCGTGCTGGATAAAGGCCCGTCGGCGCGCTCAATTCAGATTGAACTTGCGCCATTTACCCTTATCGGAGCAACCACTCGAAGTGGTCTTTTAACCTCGCCTTTGCGCGCGCGTTTCGGTATTCAGTGCCACTTGGAGTACTACGATTCGCAGGTGCTGAGCCGCATCGTGAAGCGTTCGGCTTCGATTTTGGGCGTTTCGATTGACGATGATGCTGCACTCGAAATTGCACTGCGCTCGCGCGGTACGCCTCGTATTGTAAACTCGTTGTTGCGCCGTGTGCGCGACTTTGCAATGGTTAAGGGCGAGGGTTGCATCGATTTGGAGATTACCCGAATGGCTTTGGAGGCTCTCAATATCGACTCGCGAGGCTTGGATATGATGGATAATAAGATTCTCTCGACCATAATTGCCAAGTTTAATGGTGGCCCTGTCGGTCTGAATACCATTGCTACGGCAGTGAGCGAAGATGCGGGAACTATCGAGGAGGTCTACGAGCCGTTCCTGATTAAGGAGGGATTCTTGAAGCGCACTCCGCGAGGTCGTGAGGTTACAGAGTTGGCTTACAGACATTTGGGTATAACACAGCCCGAACGAGAAGGAGAGTTGTTTTAATCAATATAATATTTAGTACTAAATTAAAAATTAAAAAAAAGCTATGGCAAAGGTAGTTACTATTATTGGATCGGGAATGATGGGCTCGGCTCTTGCATTTCCAGCAGCAGAGAATGGTCACGAGGTGCGCTTGGTAGGCTCGCCACTTGACAATGAGATTATTGATGCGTGTATCGCTACAAACCGTCATCCAAAGTTTGATCGCGATTTCCCTGCAGGCGTAAAGTATTACAAGGTTTGCGACTGGAAGAAGGCTGTTGAGGGTTGCGACTTCGTAATCGGTGGCGTTTCGTCGTTCGGTGTGGATTGGTTTGGCGAGGAGATTCTTGCAAATCTCGATCCTGCAATTCCTGTTCTTTCGGTGACAAAGGGTTTGATCAACCTTGAGGACGGTACTTTGATTTCGTACCCAGATTATTGGCGTAAGAACTTGCTCGCAAAGGGTATTGATCGCCATGTAAACGCAGTTGGAGGCCCTTGTACTTCGTATGAGTTGGTGTTCCACGATCAGACTGAGGTTGCTTTCTGCGGTGTTAATACCGCCGAGTTGAAGATGTTGAAGGAGACGATGACAACTTCGTACTACCACATCTCGCTCACTAACGATGTTATCGGTTTGGAGAGTGCTGTGGCATTGAAAAATGCTTACGCTTTGTCGGTTGCAATGACCGTAGGTTTGGTAAATCGTCATCATGGTGAGAATGCAGGTTTGCACTACAACTCGCAGGCTGGAGCATTCTATCAGGCTACTCGTGAGATGACTCAGTTGATGAAGATTCAGAACGGCTCGTTGGATGCACTCAATATCGGTATTGGCGATTTGTATGTAACCGTTTATGGTGGCCGTACTCGTAAGATTGGTATCTTGCTCGGCGAGGGTAAGACATACGAGGAGGCTATGGATATCTTGGCTGGTGTAACTCTTGAGTCGTTGGTTGTGGCTCGTCGTGTTGCGAAGGCTATCTATCGCAAGGCTGAACTTGGTTTGGTGTCGTTGGCGGAGTTCCCAATGTTGTGCCACTCGTACGATGTTCTTGAGAATGGAAAGGATGCTGAGTTGCCTTGGGAGGCGTTTACATTCGACCATACAAAATGGTTGAAAATGACACAGTTGAAAGGACTTGTGTTTGATATGGATGGTACTCTGGTAGATAATCTGGAGTACCATTTTATCTCTTTTGATGAGTATGCGCGTCGTAAGGGATTGACTCTTCTCGAACCAATGTCGCTGAAGTTAAACGGTATGCATAGCGACGATGTTTTTCGCACGATGTTGGGCGAGGAGCAGTGCAAAAAGTACTCGCTTGATGAGCTGAATCGCGGCAAGGAGGAGGTCTATCGCGAGATGTATCGCGGTCATATCGAACCGCTTGCGGGTATTATGGAGTTACTGCGCGAAGCGAAAGAGCGAGGCGTGAAGTGTGCTATTGGCTCGTCGGGTTGTCGCGAGAATGTGGAGTTTATAATTGAGGGTTTGGGTATCGCCGATTTGATTGATGTATCGATTAGCGGAAGCGATGTTACGCATGGTAAGCCGCACCCCGAAATCTTCGCTACGGCAATCGAACGAATGGGCTTGAAGCCAGAGGAGTGTATCGTGGTGGAGGATGCTGTAAATGGTATTTTGGCGGGTGTTGCAGCTGGCTGCAAGTGTCTTGCTATTACCACAACCGCTACCGATGAGGCACTCGCAAATGCTGGTGCTGCAATGTGTGCAAAAGACTTTGCGGGTATCACGATAGATGGGCTAAACCAATTGCTTAATTCATAGCGCATAAGTGTGGGATTATGAGTAGATTAAAATTGTCAATTTTATTGCTGCTTGTGCTGTCGATTTTTGTCGGACATGCCTATGCGGCGTCGGCTGAAAAGTCGAAGAACAAGAAGTATAGCGTCGAGCAGTTTAACCGCGCTCCGCTGCACAAACGAGCCTATGCCGAGTTGCCTCTCGGCTCAATTCGTGCAGAGGGTTGGTTGTATGAGATGCTTGATCGTCAGCGCAAGGGCATGACAGGTCGTCTTGACGAACTCTACCCACAAGTTATGGGCAAGCGTAATGGCTGGCTCGGTGGCGATGGTGATGTGTGGGAGCGTGGCCCATATTGGATTGACGGTCTTTTGCCGTTGGCCTATATTCTCGACGATAAGAATTTGAAGGCGAAGGTACAACCGTGGATTGAGTGGACATTGGCATCGCAAGATGCCGAGGGTTACTTTGGTCCTGTAAAGGATCTCCCTAGTGAGGAGGGCTTGCAGCGTGATAAAGCGCGCGATTGGTGGCCCAAGATGGTGATGCTTAAGGTACTTCAACAGTACTATTCGGCCACTGGCGACAAACGCGTAATAGATTGTATGACAAAGTATTTCCGCTATCAACTGAAGCAACTTCCAAGCAAGCCATTGAACCATTGGTCGTATTGGGGTAAGGAGCGTGGCGGAGACAACTTGTTGATGGTCTATTGGCTCTACAATATTACGGGCGATGAGTTCTTGCTCGAGTTGGGCGATTTGATTTATCGCCAGACAGTCGACTGGGCTTCGATTTTCGGAATGCGTAGTGATGACCTCTACAGACAAAACTCTCGTCACACCGTAAATGTTGCTCACGGCTTCAAAACCCCTGCGGTCTACTATCAGCGTACGGGCGATAAGTCGTTGATTGAGGATTTGCACCGAGGCGAAAAAACGATGAAATCTACTATCGGCTACCCTACTGGCTTGTGGGCTGGCGATGAGGCAATTCGATTCGGAGATCCCGCGCTCGGCTCGGAGCTTTGTACTGCGGTTGAGATGCTCTACTCATTGGAGAATATATTGCAGATTACGGGCGATTCGCATTGGGGCGATTACCTCGAGCGCGTGGCGTTCAATGTGTTGCCTACGCAGTCGGATGATAACTATATGGTGCGTCAGTACTATCAGCAGTTGAATCAAATTGAGGTGTCGCTCAATACGCGACAGTTCTCAACCGCCTATTCGGGTGCTGGTCAGCTCTATGGACTCTTGACTGGTTATCCTTGTTGCACATCGAATATGCACCAGGGTTGGCCTAAGTTTACGCAGAATTTGTGGTACGCGACACCCGATGGTGGTCTTGCAGCGATGGTATATGCTCCATCGAGCGTAGAAGCCGAGGTGAATGGTTGTAAGGTGAAGATTGTTGAACGCACGAACTATCCATTCGAGGAGAATATTGAGTTTGAAATCAAGGTTGCAGGTGCGAAATCGCGCTTGTTCCCATTGCATTTGCGTGTGCCTGCGTGGAGCAAGTCTACCATAGTGACCGTTAATGGTAAGGCACTGAATTGTGCGGTTGTTAATGGTGTAGTTGTATTGAATCGCGAGTGGAAGAGTGGCGATAAGGTCACAATCGCTTTCGAGGCAGATATTGAGGTTAGTCGCTGGTATGATGGTGGCGTTGCTGTGGAGCGAGGACCGCTTCTTTATGCATTGAAGATGAATGAGCGATGGGAACGTCATCAGTTCAATTCGGACAAATATCGTAAGATGGGTAAGGAATACTATGAGGTGCATTCGACAACCCCTTGGAATTGGGGATTTAATCGAGAGGATGTAAAAACGCAAAACCTCTCTAAAACATTTACATTTGAACGCAAAGGTGAGGTCTCGATCTATCCTTGGAATGTGGAATCTGCTCCGCTTGTGATTAAGGCTAAGGTGCACGAGATGACCAAGTGGAAACCTTATAACGGCTCGACAGGTCCAATCAACTTCCAAACCCGTAGCGGCTGGGGCGATGATATGGCATACGAAGAGAGCTTCGTGGAGTTGATACCTTACGGTTGTACAACCCTCAGACTTACACTATTCCCAGTGCGAAAACTACCTAAAAAATAAGTCCCAGATTTGGGACTTATTTTTTTAGAAGCTATACTTGGCTAAGACATTTATGCGGTTGGCGTGTGCTTTTGTGCCATCCATATTCTTGCGACTACCGTAGAGATACTCGGCAGCCAAGACAAAGCGTGGCGTCAAGTTCCAAAATACATTTCCGAAGATATACTGTCCCTGCTTGTACATATCCTCGCTATATACGCCATTCTTCTTGCGCACGGTTACGGCCGAATAACCACCCGAAACAAATAGGTTTGGTAAGAGGTTTATCTGCGCCGCTGCCTGCCATCCGAACATCGGTGTTGTCTGCACGCGAGTTGGATCGTCAGGGCGTGGAGTGAAGTCGAGTCCCGTACCCATCAAATCGTTGATATAACGCGAAATACCTTCTCCGTATATACCATTCATGAATAACTCCAAATATTTGGTAATGTGGATGTTGCCACTGAACTGTACGCCCCATCCAAAGAGATCGTCCTCGCCATTGCGGGCGTTGTTGTAGAGGTACATATCGCGGAATACTGCCGATGCACGAATGTGGCTATCGCGGTTTTTGCCCCACGAATATTGCAGATATACAGGAAAGTCAGGCACGCGCTGCGGAATTGCCATAAGTGTCTCGCCGTATGTTCCCGAAACGCTCGGCATCTCGGCTGCTGCTCCCACCTTCAAATGGTCTTTGAGGAACGAGTATTCGTAGCGAATCATCGTAGCAAATCGGAAATTGTAGGCGTTAGGCCCTTGGAAGTCAATTGTTGTAGGGGCGGCTGTAAGGTCGCAGAAGGTAGATACATCGCGACCAACTGTTAAACCGAGCATCTGCACATATCCCGAACGGATACGCGGTGTATAGCTACCCGATGCTCCTCCGCGAAAGTCTAAATCCATAAAAATATGCACCTGACCGAGCTTCTTGGTGTTGGCGATACCTCGGATAAAGATTCGAGAGGTTGTCGCATCCATCCTAATCTCCTGCTTGTCCGCTGGCGTGAGCGACATAGGTACATTGTAAGGCACCATATCGATATTGTTTACAGTGCGGTCAAAGGAGTAGGCTGCGCGTAGGGCAATATCTCCACCAATAGCAAACGAGAAGGTGTTGCGCTTATCGGCAAAGATTGCAGAGGGGAGTGCAACCTGTTGCGTACCTTCGCGTGTGGCATTTTTGTGATCCTCGATAGCCGCCTTTACTGCAGCGTTTTTCATCGCAGTATCGCAGCAACCCTGATTTGGAGATTCGATAATATCCTTCTCACTCACAGAGATGATGTAGACCGTTGGCTCGGCGTTGCCGTGGTCATGACGCTCTGCTTTAAGGTGTTGCGCAGTGGCGGTCAATGAGAAAGCCACTGCTCCGATAATAAGTAAAACTCTTTTCATAGCTTTTTCTTTTTTAGTTACGCTCGGTTAGGGTGCAAACCTTGTGCCACTATATCATCTCCTCTTCGCGTTCGTACTCCTTCTCTATCTCATCCCGCCAATGGAGCGCAGCGTGCGAGCCGTCGCAGTAGGGCTTGTTTGCCGACTCTCCACAACGACACAGCACCGAGCGATTGCGAATCTCGTAAGATGTTCCATCTTCGCGCGTAATGCGAATGCCGCCACGCACCCACAACCCTCCGCTGGCGTGTAGAGCATCATCCTCGATAAGTCCGAGACTTGGCTCATAGTGTCGCTCGAATGGGAGGTCAGAGCCATTTCCCCAAATCATCAATCTACCACTCGGACACATCGAGGCTTGGCGTATCGCTTGTCGTCGTGCCGAGTCGTCAAAGGATGTTTCGGTTGCAGCCCACACTCCCCCTCCTGCATCGCAAAAGCGGGCAAAGACGCAGTATTGTGGATTGTCGGTCAGCGTAAGCTCGTCGCCCGATGTTATTTCGACATCGTCGAGGAGGGCTTCGGGGCGAGCTGTGAGCTTAGGTTTCCACTTGTGCGAAAGGTGTGTGCCGTCGCAATATGGCTTGTTCTTGGATGCTCCGCACCGACAGAGCGATGTAGGCTCTTTCTCGGTGGAGAAGTGCTTTCCCTCCTCAAATGCCCAACTCTCGCCCATGTCATTGGGTACAATGTGTTGCGTAGCCAAAGGTGGTTGCCCGTAAACGAGATAGGGGCCTTTATCCGTAACGATGATTTTGTACTCAGGGGCCGCTGGAGTGCTCCCAGTTTCGATTTTTTGCTTTGCCATAGTAATAAATTCTATTGTTTCTCGTTTCTTTGCAGGGCAATAATTGTTCCCAAACGAGAGATATAAATTTGTAATTGCCAACTTTTTTGTATATTTGCAGATTGTAAAGAAGTTCAGAATATGAAAAGCGTGAAATTTTTACTTTTGGCGTTGGTGTCGTTGGTGGCATTCGCCTCTTGCAATAAGGATGAAAGTGCAACTTTGGCGTTGGATCGCACCTCGCTCTATTTTGAGTCGTGGAGCGATGCACCGCAGACAATATCCTATGTCCCTACGAATGCTACATCAGTGGCTATAAGTAGCTATAGCGATGGTTGGAACGCTTCGGTAAATGCGGGTACGAGAACAATTACAGTGTGGCCTGTAGGTGCTACTGAGGAGGGAATGACTAACGACGATCTTCCGAAGGAGGGTTCGGTGGTTGTGAATGCTTTGAATAAAGAGGGCGAGTCCACAAGCTACTTTATATATGTCTATGTTACGCAAACAAAGGCTCTTGATGCGGAGGGTGCAGCGAATTGCTATGTAGTTACAGCGCCATCGGTTAGCTACACTTTTGATGCGATGCATCGCCCTGACGGAGAGGAGTTGGGGACTACACGCATTGAGTTGTTATGGCAGAGCAATCCAGAGGTTGTGAAGAATGTAGATATTATGGATGGTAAGGCGATATTCTACATCAAGGCGTCGAGCAATGATGCTACTCGAGTTGAGAATACTAACGCAGTGATTGCTGCCTATAATGCTTCGGGAAAGGTTGTTTGGAGCTGGCATTTGTGGATTGTGAACGACAATCCATTCATGGCTGTCGATACCTACTCTAACGGCAAGACCTTTATGCGATATAATCTTGGAGCATTTACCAATGCAGGAGGATCAACCGAGGAGAAGAGTATTCTGGACTCCTACGGAATGTACTATCAGTGGGGAAGAAAAGATCCGTTCCCACGCCCACTCTACTTCGATGCTACGGGAGCTTACGACGAGGATCGTTACAATGAGAACGGAACTTATATAAAGGAGAACTTTGTGGAGAGAACTGCTGCAAATGGAACTCTCGACTACACGATTGAGCATCCGATGTACTACATTCTCAATAGCGAGCATAGCGAGTATAATGGAGATAGCGGTAGTGGCGTAGGAGATTGGCTGGTAAATAGCGATAACACTCTGTGGAGTGATGCAAAAAAGAGTCTTTACGATCCGTGTCCTCGTGGTTGGCGAGTGCCTACGGCGGAGGATTTGTCGGTGCTATATCTCTCCGATGCAGAGGATAATACCCCACTCGAAACGGCTCGCAAGCAGTTTGGTTGGAATCTCTCGGATGGTACATCGTCGTACTTCTGGTCGGCATGTGGTCGTCGTCGTTACAATGATGGTAAGGTCGAGAATATGAATCATAAGGATGATGTCTATCCTGTTCAGCCACAGCCGTGGGAGGGTTACTATTGGACTTCGACAGCCTCGGCAGAGGGTGGCGCAGTTGCTCTCTATTTCGACCTGACAACATCGCGCACGATAAATAAATTTGTTACTGCATCGAATAGATTTAGAGCTAACGGATTCCAAGTCCGCTGCGTGAAAGAGCAGTAAGAAAGAGCAACCTTCGGGTTGCTTTTTTTTTGCTTTGCGAACTCCGAGCGTGGTCAAGGCGCGGCGATTCTGGGGATACTAGGGATACTAGGGGTTCTAGGGTGCGCGGACAGTAAATTGAGAATTGAGAATTGAGAATTGAGGATTGAGGATTGAGGATTGAGGATTGAGGATTAACTACTCACTACTCACTACTCACTACTCACTACTCTCTACTCACTGCTCTCGTCTGATATTTGGCACTAACATTGCTCCTGCGATACATATATAAATTAAATGTATCGCTATGAAAATATCTACTGGAAAGGGCGAAATTACCATTTTTGCGCTGTTGGCAATATGGTCGGTGTCGGCTGTAACATCGCTGCCAGGTTTGGCTATCTCCCCTATTTTGGAGGATTTGAGCCGAATTTTTCCATCTGCATCGCAACTCGAAATACAAATGCTCACATCGTTGCCGTCGTTGCTGATTATTCCTTTTGTGCTTTTGTCGGGATGGCTCTCGGTGCGAGGTGGAGAGTCGTTGCGACTGCTTGCCGTAGGTTTGGCAATATTCTTTGCAAGTGGCTTGGCGTGCATCTTCGCAAAGGATATTCGTCTGCTCATTGTTGCAAGTTGTATTATGGGCGCAGGTGCGGGAATTGCAGTTCCATACTCGACAGGACTTGTTGTGCGATACTTTACGGGCGATGCGCGAGTGCAACAACTCGGTATCAGCTCTGCCGTGAATAACCTCTCGTTGGTACTGGCTACGGCTGTGGTAGGTTGGATTGCGACACGCGACTGGCATCTTGCTTTTACGGTCTATCTCCTGCCTGCGGTGTCGCTTGTTATGTTGCTTGCTCTGCGCGGAGTAAAGTCTGCCCCAGAGCCAAAAGAGAGCGACCAGCTGCGACAATCGAAGATTCAGTGGGGGCGACTTGCAGGACTCTCGGTGTTGTACTTCATCATCACTTTTACGACGCTGGTAATTACCTTTTATCTATCGTTTCTGCTTGAAAAATATCACTTTCCGCAGGAGCTATCAAGCGTTATGATATCGCTCTTCTTTCTCGCGATAATGTTGCCCGGTTTAATATTAAATCTCATCATTAGTCGTGTGCGCTCGATGACCATCTTTGTGTCGCTCTGCTTGATTGTGGTAGGTCTGTTGCTCGTGGGAACTGTTCCCGATGTTCCGTTGATGACGCTGGGAGTGGTGCTTACGGGTGTGGGATACGGAGTTTTGCAGCCGATAATCTACGATAAAACGGCTATCATTGCGCCGCCCGAAACGGCCACAAAGGCTCTCTCGGTGGTTATGACAGTCAATTATGTTGCGGTGGTAGTATGTCCGTTTGTGGTAGACTTTGCAGAGCGTCTGTTCCGCCAAAAAGAGGAGTCTTTTCCCTTTGTGGCGAGTGCTGTGCTGGTGGCAATGGTGGCTTTTTTGTCGCTGCTGATGCGAAAAAGTTTCGTTTTAGGGCTCGACGACTCCTATTATAGTAGCAAGAAATAGAAAAAATTGCTATCTTTGTCGTTGTGAAGAGTACTATTCAGATATTTTCGGAACTCGGAGAACGACTTGCAGCGTTTGGCTCTGACGAGGTGTCGCGCTCGATTGTGGCGCGTGCAGTGGCGGAGAATGAGTGGTTTTCGGTGGACGATATTCGCTACGCCGTAGAGGCTCTGCGCAGTGAGATGCTCGATGGCGATAAGGTGGCAAAGTGGCTTGCTTGCTACCCTGCAGCCGCTAATGGCGAGGCGAAGCGCGTAGCTATTATTATGGCGGGAAATATCCCGTTAGTGGGCTTTTTTGACCTGATGTGTGTCATCGCAAATGGAGATATTCCTTGCGTTAAGCCGTCGAGTAAAGATCGTGTTTTCGAGGGGTATATCGAGCAGCTGTTGCGCGAAATTGAGCCAGCATTGCGAATTGAACAGTACCTCGAAGGCGGGGAGTATGACGCGGTAATTGCAACGGGTGGAGATAGTGCAAATCTCTACTTCCGCACCGCATTTGCCGATGTTCCGTGCCTTTTGAGAGGTAGCCGTCACTCGGTTGCAGTGTTGTCGGGAAAGGAGAAAAAGAGCGATATTGAGCTGTTGGCTGATGATGTTTTTCTCCATGCGGGGCTTGGTTGCCGTAGCGTCTCGCTGATATTTGTGCCAAGGGGCTATAAACTTGCATTGCCAGTGCGCAAAATGTGTCGCGCCTATCATAATAACTATCTGCAATGCAGAGCATTGCTTACGATGCAAGGGGTAAAGTTTGTTGATATGGGCGAGGCTGTACTTGTTCCATCTGCTGCGGAGTTTCCGCGATTCTTGAGTCAGATAAATGTTGTCGAGTACAAGGATATAGATGAGGTGCGCGAGTGGCTTACGGCAAATGATGCGACTTTGCAGTGTGTTGTGAGCCAGCTTGATGGCATTCATTCGCGTGTAGTGCCGATAGGAATGGCGCAACGACCAACACTCTACGACTATGCTGACGAGTGTGATATTATGCAGTTTTTAACCTCCGTTGGGTAATATTTTTGAAAATTTATGCTATCTTTGCATCAGGAAATACCAATAAAACTATAAAATTATGAAGAAGATTCTTTTGATGTTAGTTGCCGTATTGGCGTTTGTTACAGTATCGGCTCAACCTCCACACGGAGGCCCACAAGGCGGTCAGCAGGGCGGTCAGCGCAATGCGAGAATGATTGAGATGTTGCAGAAGCAACTCAATATGAGCCCTGAGCAGGCGAAGAAGTTTGCTCCTGTCTATCAGGCTTATCAGCGCGAGATTCGCAATGTGCGCAAAGAGACAAAGATGGTTGTAGATTCATACAAGAATGACGAGATGACCGTGAAGGTTGCCAAGAAGATTATGATGGCGCAGCTCAATGGCGACAAGGCGATTATTCAGGTTAAGAAGGAGTATATCCGCGTGTTTGTGGAGCATTTGAACCCTGAGCAGTTGTCGAAAATTTTTACTATCGGTCAAGGCCCTCGTCGTCCTCGCGGTGGACAGCCGGGAAGTGGCCCTCGCCCACAAGGACCTCGTCCTGAGGGTGGCGCACTACGATAGAGAATATACCATAACGAAAAGAGAAAAGCAACCTGTTTTAGGTTGCTTTTCTGTTCTTATTATATAAGTGAGATTCCGTTTTCGCGACACTCGCGGCGCATCTCGTCGGGCCAGATACTCGATTGGGTTTCGCCGATATGGGCTTTGTGTAGCAGAATCATACACAGGCGGCTCTGCCCGATACCGCCACCAATGGTCTGAGGAAGCGAGCCTTCGAGCAGGCGACGGTGGAAGTAGAGGCTCTTGCGCTCCTCTTTGTGGTGTTCGGCAAGTTGTCGTTCTAACGCCTCCTTGTCTACACGGATGCCCATTGACGATAGCTCTATTGCGCGGTTGAGTATCGGATACCAAATGAGGAGGTCGCCATTGAGTCCAGCCAAGCCCGACTCCTCGGAGATTGTCGAGTAGTCGTCGTAGTCGGCTGCTCTGCCGTCGTGTCGCTCGCCATTGCTCAATACAGAGCCGATACCTATGATAAATACCGCTCCAAACTCTTTGCAGATGGCATCCTCGCGCTCCTTTGGGGTGAGTTTGGGGTATCTATTTAGTAGCTCCTCAGAGTGAATGAATGTAACCTTCTCAGGTAGAAACGGCTCAATTTGAGGGAATGTTTCGCAGATGTGATACTCGGTGCGAAGAATTGCGTTATATATCTGTTGCACAGTATTTTTGAGGTACTCTACCGTGCGCTCTTTGTGGCTCATTACACGCTCCCAATCCCACTGATCGACATACAACGAGTGGAGATTGTCCAACTCCTCGTCGGCACGAATAGCGTTCATATCGGTGATGATGCCGTAGCCGCACTTTACCTCGTAGTCGGCAAGTGTTACGCGCTTCCATTTCGCAAGGGAGTGTACCACCTCTGCCTCTGCACCTCCCATATCCGAGATTGGGAAGGTTACGGGATGCTCAGTGCCACTCAAATCGTCGTTCATTCCAAGACCTTTTAGAACGAATAGCGGCGCAGTAACACGACGCAAGCGCAACTCCGTAGATAGGCTTGCCAAGAAGAAGTCTTTGATAACTTTGATAGCTATTTCGGTCTGTTGCAGTGTGAGTGCAGCCGTGTAGTTCTTGGGTATAATAAGTTTGCTCATAACTCTACTCTTTACCTAACAATTCACAAAGATAGTAAAAAAATACACAGTTACAAAGTTGTATGGTTGCTGATAGAGTGACTTTTTTTCAAATATAATCGCTACTCAAGTACAAAGATTGCCACCAGCACATTCATTTACCATTTGGCAACGGATTCGAACGGCGGCAGCAGTCGAGAGCAGACCGAAGAGAGGCTATTGCAATCGAAGATTGTCGGGATTGAGGAGTGATGTGCGAAAACTTGTTTTCAGGCACAATCGCTACTCAAGCACGGAGATTTGCGCAAGCAAACAATAGCCGACCAAGATTAGTCTGCCGAGGCGCCACAAGCTGAACGAATTTGGCAACGAACACAAAAAAAGACGACTCAAAAAGTCGTCTTAATTTTGTGGGAGTTGACGGATTCGAACCGCCGACCCTCTGCTTGTAAGGCAGATGCTCTAAACCAGCTGAGCTAAACTCCCTTTTCAAAAATGGCTTGGGACTGCTGATTCGCTATCTTCAAAGTTTGTTGCTATCCACTTCAACACCTTTTACTCGACTACCTTCAACTCTCGTTTTTGGTTTGCCGTAATCGAATCTCTTTTGCAACCCTCGCGCAATTGCGCCTGAACAAGGACTTGAACCTAGGACCCCATGATTAACAGTCATGTGCTCTAACCAACTGAGCTATTCAGGCATTTTTTAGAACCTTGCAATGCGGTTGTTTCCGTTTTGCGAGTGCAAATATATGGCAAATTTTTTTATCTTGCAAAACTTTTGCACAAAAAAATTAAAAAAATTATCTTTGCACCAATGAAACTGATGCTTAAAATATTCGTTACTCTTTTGTTTACAGCGTTTTATGGCGTTGTAGAGGCGAAAATTATTTTTGATACTTTTTTTTATGATTTTGGCGAAATAGCCGAAGATGGTGGCGCAGTGGAGCATATTTTCACTCTGCGCAACACCTCGGCCGAGCCTGTTGTGATTGTCGCGGTGCGCTCGTCTTGCGGTTGCACAAAGGCGGAGTTCTCGCGAAAGCCTATTATGCCCGATAGTACTGCTACTATAAAAGTTGTATTTAATCCGTTGAATTACCCTGGTGCATTTGCCCGCAAGGTGACGGTTTTTACTGCGGATGGGCCATTAAAAGAGCAACTACTCGTCAAGGGAACGGTAATTCCGCGTAAGAAAACGGTCGAGGAGCGATATCCGCTTGTGATGGGCGGGGGCGTGCGAGCTGCTGCGAATGCCCACTCGTTTGGCTATGTCGAGCATGGAAAGGTGGCGTTATCCTCATTCGAGATATACAACAGCTCTGCGCGTGAGGTTTCGCTTGCTGTTGATAATCCCTATTCAGAGTTGGAGTTTATCTCTCCCGCAAAGCTCGCTGCGGGCGAGGAGGCGGTGATTAATTTTAGCTGTCTGTTGCCCGAAAATAGCGAGTTGTATGGCTCGCTTGCCTACTCGGTCAATCTGCTTGTAGATGGGCAAAAATCGCAATACCCGTTTATTATAAACGGACTCGCGATAGATTCTCGCGATATAAATGCAAATAATCGTGCGCAGATGATTGTTCTTTCCGAAAATTTTATTAAATTTGGCGCTGTAAAGCGTACTAATGAAAAGTTGGTGCGTCGGCTGACAGTTAGCAATGACGGAAACGAGCCGCTTGTGATACGCAAATTGGAGCTTGATTGTGACGGTTGCAGAGCGAGATTGAGTGGCGAGATGACGATTGCTGCGGGCGACAACAGAGTTGTGGAGGTGGAGATTAACCCCTCGCGTCTGCCGTTCGGAGCTGTGGTCGAGAGGTTGCGAATTGTGAGCAACGATCCAAAGATGCCTGTCTACACAATCCGAGTATCGGCAATTGTTGAGAGGTAGAGTAAATAGAAGAAGAGAACAATGTTCGAGATAGTAGAGAGAAGAGAACTTGCGGAGAATATATACTTGACTCGTGTCAAGGCACCGCGCATTGCTCGTTCGGCACAGCCAGGACAATTTGTCATCGTGCGTGCTGATGAGCGAGGAGAACGCACTCCGCTGACTATTGCAGACTACGATGCCGAGGAGGGAACGGTGACGCTTGTGACGCAGGCGTTGGGTGTATCGACTCGCAAGATTGTAGCAAAGGGTGAGGGAGATTCTCTTGCCGATATCGCTGGGCCTCTTGGTCGCCCTTCAGATTTTGTGAAGGAGGATGTCGAGGAGTTGCGCAAGCGTAAGTTTATATTTATAGGTGGTGGCGTAGGTGCTGCACCCGTATATCCACAAGTCAAGTGGCTCGCAGAGCGTGGCGTGGAGGTGGATGTTATCGTTGGTGCAAAGACTAAGGATCTGCTCATTTATGCCGAGGAGATGCGCAAGGTTGCGACAAATCTCTACATCGCTACGGATGATGGCTCGGAGGGCTTTCACGGATTGGTCACTACCCTACTCGAAAAACTCGTGAACGAGGGCAAAGAGTACGACTGCTGCGTGGCTATTGGCCCGATGATTATGATGAAGTTTGTGACGCTCACGGCAAAGAAGTTCAATCTGCCGTGCATCGTATCACTCAACGCCTTGATGGTGGATGGTACGGGAATGTGCGGAGCGTGTCGTGTGACCATTGCGGGCAAGACAAAGTTCACTTGCGTGGATGGGCCTGAGTTCAACGCCTACGATGTAGATTTCGACGAGGCGATGCGTCGTCAGGGTATGTACCGCACGCAGGAGCAGCGAGCTGTGGCTATTCAGCACGAGCGTGAGGCGGGCCACAAATGTAATATTGGTTTGGATAAGTAGATTATGGCGAATAAGATACCTCGCGTGGCGGTACGCGAGCAGGATGCAAAGGTTCGAGCAACAAACTTCGAGGAGGTCTGCTACGGCTATAGTAAGGAGGAGGCGATGTTGGAGGCTACGCGATGCCTCGACTGCAAGAATCCGCGTTGTGTGGCAGCTTGCCCCGTAGGCATTCAAATACCGCGATTTATCGAACGATTGCGCGAAGGCGACACAAAGGGTGCTGCGGAGGTTATATCGGTAGATTCGTCGCTGCCAAGCATCTGTGGTCGCGTTTGTCCGCAGGAGACGCAGTGCGAGGGCTCGTGCATTCTCGGCATTAAGGGCGAGCCAGTGGCTATTGGTAAGCTTGAGCGTTTTGTGGGCGATTGGCAGTTGGAGAATGGTCGTTCGAAACATAATATTGAGAAGAATGGTCATAAGGTGGCTATCGTGGGTAGCGGTCCTGCGGGCTTGGCTTGCGCAAGCGACCTCGCAAAGATGGGCTACGAGGTGACTATATTCGAGGCTCTGCACGAAGCAGGTGGCGTTTTGGTATATGGTATTCCAGAGTTCCGTCTGCCGAAGGAGCGAGTTGTAAAGCGCGAGATTGAGAGCGTTAAGGAGCTTGGCGTTACGATTGAGACCGATGTTGTAGTTGGTCGCACCATCACGGTGGATGCGCTGCTCGATGAGGAGGGCTACGATGCTGTATTTATCGGCTCAGGTGCTGGTCTACCACGATTTATGGGTATCGAGGGCGAGAACTTGAATGGCGTATTGTCAGCAAATGAGTTCCTTACACGCGCAAACTTGATGCACGCCTACGACGAGGCGTACGATACACCTATTTATGTAGGTAGAAAGGTTGTAGTCGTGGGTGGTGGAAATGTTGCGATGGACGCAGTGCGTACGGCAAAGCGTTTGGGTGCAGAGGCGACCATAGTATATCGCCGTAGCGAAAAGGAGTTGCCTGCGCGCGTAGAAGAGGTACACCACGCCAAGGAGGAGGGCATAGAGTTTAAGATGCTTACCAACCCTACCGCCGTATTGGGCGATGAGATGGGCTGGGTACGCGCTATAAACTGTGTGCAGATGGAGCTGGGCGAGCCAGATGAGAGTGGTCGTCGCTCTCCACAGGTGGTTGAAGGCTCGGATTTCGAGATTGAGTGCGATGTTGTTGTTATGGCACTCGGAACATCTCCAAATCCGCTTATCGCCTCGACTACCAATTCACTCGAAACTTCGCGTCGCGGTTGCATCGTGGCTGACGAGTGGGGACGAACTTCGCGTAAAGGCGTCTTTGCAGGAGGTGATACCGTTACGGGTGCTGCAACAGTGATTTTGGCTATGGGTGCAGGACGCAAGGCTGCAACGGCTATTGATAGCTATGTGCGTGGAGTTGAGATAAATAGTGAGGAATAAATAATATTACTAATCAATAAAACTAAACAAAATTATGAGAAAATTTACTTCAGTATTGAGCCTCGTAGCATTGGTTGCATCGGCTCTGTTTGTATCGTGCGCAAAGGAGAAAACTCCTGATTTGGTGCCAGCATTCCCAGCGAATAAGCCTGCATCGTACGCCCCTAATAAGAGTGGCGAGTATGTATGGACATTCGATTCGGCTTACTCTTACACTAATGCGCGTGGTGGAGGTTTCCGTGTGAATGTAAACAATAAGTCGATTTTGGACTATGTTATTGCTCCAAATGCAGATTGGACTGTAGAGGTTGTAGGCGAGGGCAGCAAGTATCTTGAGGTTCGCTACGGATACGGATACAACGAGGACAACTACACTTACGGTAGCAGCGTAAGCGGTCCGCGAGGTGCAAATACAATCGGTTTCCGCACCACATCTGCGGCGCGTGAGACAGAGGTTGTTTGCGTTGTTGAGATGATTATGTGTGGCGAGAGAATGCCTATCGCAACTTTGACACTTGCATCACAAGCAAGTGCAGAGCAGCCAGAGGAGCCTGAGCAGCCAGAGGATCCAGAGCAACCTGAGGAGCCTGAGGATCCAGAGAATCCAGAGGCGTAATAGTTGCATTTGATGTAGCTACAACCGCATTCCGAAAGGGATGCGGTTTTTTGCTTTGTGGACTCCGACGGTGGTCACGGCGCGGGTGATTCTAGGGGTTCTAGGGGTACTGGGGGTTATAGGGTGCGCGGACAGCAAATTGACAATTGAGAATTGAGAATTGAGAATTGTCAACTCGGCTATTAGCCATTAGCCATTGGCTTTTTTTTGTTTTCCGAACTCTGAAGGTGGTCAAGGCGCAGACGAGTTTAAGGAGTTTAAGGAGTTTAAGGAGTTTAAGGAGTGCGCTGAAAGTTTTTCAGTTATCAGTTTTCCGTTTTCCGTTTTCCGTTTTCCGTTCTCCGTTTTCCGCTTTCCGTTTTCCGCTTTCCGTTTTCCGTTTTCCGTTTTCCGCTTTCCGTTTTCCGTTTTCCGTTTTTCTCGCCTATCGTCTAAAAAACTACTCACTACTCACTACTCTCTACTCTCTAAAAAAAAGACAACCGAAAACGGTTGTCTTTTTTCTTGTGCGGACTACTCTACTACTCCCACTCGATAGTTGCGTTTGGTTTTGGAGAGAGGTCGTAACATACGCGGTTTACATTTGGCACCTCCTTCAAGATGCGGTCGGTAATCTTGCCGAGGATAGCCCAATCGATATGCTCGATGGTTGCGGTCATCGCATCCACAGTATTCACAGCACGAATGATTACAGGCCAATCGTACGAACGAGCGTTGTTGCGTACACCTACCGACTTAAAGTCAGGAACGATGGTGAAATACTGCCATACGCTCTTATCCAAACCCGCCTTTGCGAACTCCTCACGCAAGATAGCATCAGACTCACGAACTGCCTCCAAGCGGTCGCGAGTGATTGCACCAAGGCAACGAACACCCAAGCCTGGGCCTGGGAATGGCTGACGATAGACCATCTCGTAAGGCAAGCCCAACTCAACACCACAAGCGCGAACTTCATCCTTGAAGAGCTGCTTCAATGGCTCTACCAACTCGAACTGCAAATCCTCAGGCAGACCACCTACATTGTGGTGCGACTTAACCATCTTGGCGGTCTTAGTACCACTCTCTACGATGTCAGGATAGATTGTTCCCTGACCGAGGAAGTCGATACCCTCCAACTTGCGGGCCTCCTCCTCGAATACGCGAATGAACTCGCCACCGATAATTTTACGCTTCTTCTCAGGGTCCTCTACGCCCTCCAACTTTGTCAAGAAACGCTCCGTAGCATCAACATATACAAGATTTGCGCTGAGCTGATTGCGGAATACCTCCACAACATCCTCCGACTCGCCCTTGCGCATCAAACCGTGATTTACATGCACACATACGAGGTTATCGCCGATAGCCTTCAGCAACAAAGCTGCAACAACCGATGAATCAACGCCACCCGACAATGCAAGCAACACCTTCTTGTCGCCTACCTGCTGGCGAATAAGCTCCACTTGGTCGGCTACGAAGTTTGTCATATTCCAATTAGCCTCAGCCTTGCAAGTGTCAAATACAAAGCCCTTTACAGCCTCCTTGATGGCTTCGAGGTCGTCTGTGAACTGTGGCAACTTTGTGCTGCAAAGTGCCTTCTCCCAACCTGCTGCCATAACAGGGAATCCTGCCTCGTAAATCTCTGGGAGAACATCAATCTCTACCCCATCGATTACGCAGTTAGGGCCTCCGTTGATAATTACACCCTTAACATTTGGCAACGCCTGCAACTCCTTTGCAGTGATGTCGTGTGGGTAAATCTCGCTATATACGCCCAGCGCACGAATTGCTCGGGCAACCACTGTGTTCTCGTGACTTCCTAAGTCCAAGATTACAATCATATCCTGCTTCATAAAAACTTTGTTTTTTGCTATTAGCTTTTAGCTTTTAGCCATTAGCTTTTTTGTTAATAATATCTTTAATCTTTTTAAGCCAATGGCTAATGGCCAATGGCTAATGGCTTTTTTTATTCGCCTCGCGAATAGTTTGGTGTTTCGCGTGTGATGGTGATGTCGTGTGGGTGGTTCTCCACTACGGCTGCCGAGGTGATGCGTACGAAACGAGCCTGCTGCAACTCCTCGATATTACGCGCTCCGCAGTAGCCCATACCTGCGCGAATACCGCCAACCAACTGATATACAGTCTCTGCCAACGAGCCCTTGAATGGTACGCGACCTACGATTCCCTCAGGAACGAGCTTCATAGCGTTAGCCTCGCCATCTTGGAAGTAGCGGTCCTTAGAACCCGCCTTCATAGCGTCGATAGAGCCCATTCCACGATAGGTCTTGAACTTACGACCGTTGTAGATGATTGTTTCGCCTGGTGACTCCTCCGTGCCCGCAAACATCGAGCCGCACATCACACAAGTGCCACCTGCCGACAACGCCTTCACGATATCGCCCGAATAGCGCAAACCTCCATCGGCAATAACGCCAACATCGCTGCCTTTCGCAGCCTTTGCGCAGTCGAAAATTGCTGTGAGCTGTGGAACACCCACACCCGCAATAATACGGGTAGTACAGATAGAGCCAGGGCCGATACCCACCTTGATGCCGTCTGCTCCGTTGTCGATAAGATACTTCGCAGCCTCGGCTGTGGCGATGTTTCCAACCACTACATCGAGCTTTGGATAGACCTCCTTAATCTTCTTCAAAAGCGTCACAACGCCCCTTGAGTGACCGTGTGCCGAGTCGAGAACTACGGCATCAACGCTCTCGGCTACGAGTGCTGCTACGCGCTCCATTGCATCGGGAGTGATGCCGATACCTGCCGCTACACGAAGGCGACCTTTTGCATCCTTACAAGCGTTTGGATGATCCTGAGCCTTTGTCAAGTCCTTGTATGTGATAAGTCCTACGAGGAGTCCCTCCTTGTCCACTACGGGCAACTTCTCAATCTTGTTCGAGAGCAATACTTCAGCAACATCGGTATTCTCACCCTCGGTGATTGTAACCAAGTTCTGCGAGGTCATAACCTCGTCAATCTTGCGCGACATATCCTTCTGGAAACGGAGGTCGCGGTTGGTTACGATGCCGACAAGCTTGCGATTCTCATCCACTACAGGGATGCCGCCAATCTTGTTCTCGCGCATCATATCGAGCGCATCGCCTACGGTGTTCTCGCGTGCAATGGTCACGGGATCGTCAATCATTCCGTTCTCGGCACGCTTCACGCGACGCACCTGCGCAGCTTGCTCAGCTATAGACATATTCTTGTGAATCACACCAATACCGCCCTCGCGAGCAATGGCAATCGCCATTGGAGCTTCGGTTACGGTATCCATCGCAGCCGATACGATAGGGATGTTGAGCGTGATGTTTCGCGAGAATCGGCTCTTGGTGCTAACCTCGCGTGGGAGAACCTCCGAGTATGCTGGCATAAGCAGCACATCGTCAAAGGTTAAACCCTCCTGATAAACTCTTTCGTCAAGGAACATAATTACCTATATTTATATTATTATTAATTTGTTTTCAAAAACAAGAAGCGGAATGCATACGCACTCCGCCCCGTAACTCTTTATCTTTCAGCACCGCACACTGCGTACGCTCCCACTCTTTGGAACTCCGAAATTTGCGGAGTTTTGCGCTTGCCTATGTTGTGCAGAATATACATTTGCTCAAACTTTGGGCAAAGATAGGATAAAAAATGCAAAATGCAAAATGCAAGATGCAAATTTTTTCGGTTTTTTGGTTTTCGGGGTAACTTAAGGTGCGCTTTAGAGGAGAGAGGAGAGAGGAGTGAGTAGAGAGTAGTTTTTTAGACGATAGGCGAGAGAAACGGAAAACGGAAAACGGAAAACGGAAAACGGAAAACGGAGAACGGAGAACGGAAAACGGAAAGCGGAAAACTTTCAGCGCCTCCTTAAACTCCTTAAACTCCTTAAACTCCTTAAAAAAATTGCGCCGTGATGACGCTCGGAGTTCGGAAAACGGAAAACCTTTCCGCGCTCCCTAGAACCCCCAGTACCCCTAGAATCCCTAAAATCGCTGCGCCGTGACAAGGGTGGGAGTCCTCCATTACACATTACACCATTACACGGGTGCGCCCCCCTGTAATGGTGTAATGGTGTAATGGTGTAATGCGCGTAATGCCTGTAATGGTGTAATCACTGTAATGTGTAATTACCACTCCCCTACCAGTCCAAAGATAGAGAAACCGCACCCTCCGATGTGGAGCGCGTGGCTGTTATATATATATAAGGTAATAGTTACTTAATCAATACCGACGAGAAGCAGCGTGGAGTGTGGCAGAGCTTTGCGCACTTGGTACTCAATGGCGATGCGCCACCAATGCCTGCGAAGTAGGTGTTTGTAGTTATATTTCCAGTATAAAATTCTCAATCCAATTGGGAATTATATACTTTAATGTTGTAAAATCACTCGTCATTGCGAGGCTTGGCACAAGCCGTGGCAATCTCCTACATGCCCCAAAACAAGGAGATTCCCACAGTCGCTATGCTCCTTCGGAATGACGATTTGTTATACACGCCTAAAGTATATAATTCCCAAATACAACAAGGGAGATTCTCACGGCTTCTACGAAGCCTCAGAATGACGATTTATTATAAATCACAACAATAACTATATAATTCCGATCCAATTTGCATCTGGTAGTAGTCGCCGTACGCATCCAAATAGGATGTTAAAGTAATTAACGGCCTACTCGCCATTACACCATTACACCATTACACCATTACAGGGGGGCGTACCCGTGTAATGGTGTAATATGTAATGGAGGACTCTGAGCGTCATCAAGGCGCAGGCGATTATAGGGGTTCTAGGGAGCGCGGAGAGTAAATTGAGAATTGAGAATTGAGAATTGAGAATTGAGAATTATCAATTCGGCTATTAGCCATTGGCCATTAGCCATTAGCTTTTTTTTGTTTTCCGAACTACTATCCTTGTCACGGCGCGGCGATTCTAGGGGTTCTAGGGATACTAGGGGTTCTAGGGAGCGCGGGAGGGTTTTCCGTTTTCCGAACTCCGAGCGTCATCACGGCGCAATTTTTTTAAGGAGTTTAAGGAGTTTAAGGAGTTTAAGGAGTGCGCTGAAAGTTTTCCGCTTTCCGTTTTCCGTTTTCCGTTTCTCTCGCCTATCGTCTAAAAACTACTCACTACTCACTACTCACTACTCACTAAGAAAAAAGAGCGCTGTTTTACGCTACAATAAAATGTTAATAAATCTGCCATAAGGTCTTTTTTTTATAATAAAAAAAGAGTATCTTTGCGCTATGTTTTTGCAGTGTGTACATATCGCCAATGGTTGTGTGCAGCAGCGTCGAAAGTCGCAGCAGCAGATGTCGGGCGAGAGCGTGTGCAGATGAAAAGGCCACTACAAGGGATTGTAGCGGCCTTTTTGCTTTTCAACTGAAAAGCAAAGTATTGACATTACCCCCTAAATCCCCCATTGGAAATGTGGGACTTGTCGCAGAAACGAATTTCTGCTCCGAGTGCAGACAAGGAGGCAATACGGGATAGAGGGTTGCTGAATGGCAAAAATATAAATTGTCATTAAATGCCATTAAGTGTGCATAGCGAACGAATGCCATTAAATGCCATTAAATGCCATTTTGGTAAGTGCAGCAAAGAGCAACAACATAAAGGATAACGAATAACAAAACAATAAACTATTTACATTATGAAGGTAGCAGTGGTTATGGGCTCGACAAGCGACTGGGATGTTATGAAGGCTGCTTGTGAAACCCTTGAGGAGTTGGGAATCGAGTACGAGAAGCGTGTAATCAGCGCACACCGTACTCCAGATTTGATGTATGAGTTTGCCAAGTCGGCACGCGAGCGTGGCATTGGTGCAATCATCGCGGGAGCAGGTGGTGCAGCGCATGTTGCAGGTGTTACGGCGGCGATGACTACAGTGCCTGTTATCGGAGTGCCTATCAAGACATCGGCTCTCGGTGGATTGGATTCGTTGCTCTCGATTGTGCAGATGCCAGGTGGTATACCAGTAGCAACCACCGCAATCAATGGTGCAAAGAATGCAGCCCTTATCGCTGCGCAGATTTTCGCCCTCACAGACAAGGCTGTCGAGGAGAAGTTGCTCGCCTTCCGCGCAAAGCAAACAGCTACAGTTCTTGCAGCGGAGCTTCCAAATCTGAATTAAGAATTAAAAATTAAGAGTTAGCTAATGGCTAATGGCCAATGGCTAATAGCTAAAAGAGTATGAAAAATCACAGAATATTTGTCGAGAAGTACGCTCGCTTTCAGGTCGAGGCTGAGTCGCTCCGCAAGGAGTTGAATGAGAATTTGTCGCTCGCCATTGAGGAGTTGCGCGTACTCAATGTTTACGATTTGTTCGGATTCAGCGACGAGCTTGTTGAGCGTTGTCGCTACTCCGTATTTGGTGAGATTGTTACCGACCTCGTTTCGGACGAGTGCGACTACGAGGGCAAAAAGTTCCTCGCTATCGAGTACCTGCCTGGTCAGTTCGACCAGCGCGCATCTTCGGCTGTAGATTGCGTTCACTTGTTGGAGCCTACGGCAGAGGTTAAGATTCGCTCGTCACGCCTCTACATCTTCGACGATGGCGTAAGCGAGGAGCAGATGGCGAAGATTCGTCACTACCTTATCAATGCCGTAGAGTCGCGCGAGAAGAATTTAACTATTTTGTCAGACTCCGAGCAGGCTGATATCAAGCCTGTACCCGTATTGGAGGGCTTTACCGATATGGGCGAGGAGGAGTTGGAGCCCTACTGCAAGGCGAATGGCTTGGCGATGAATGCCGACGACTTGCGATGTGTTGTGGAGTACTTCCGCAGCGAGCAGCGTAACCCTACACAGACTGAGTTGCGAATCCTCGACACCTACTGGAGTGACCACTGCCGTCACACCACCTTCACTACCGAGATTGAGGAGGTTAAGATTGACGAGTCGTTTATGCGAGCTGAGTTCGAGGAGGCTCTCTCGGAGTTCGGAATGATGCGCAAGGAGCTTGGTCGTGAGCAGAAGTCGTTGTGCTTGATGGAGCTTGCGACGATTGGTGCGCGTTACCTTCGCAAGATAGGAAAACTCGACGATATGGAGGTTAGCGAGGAGAACAACGCTTGCTCTATCTTCGTGGATGTTGATATCGAGGGACAGAGCGAGAAGTGGCTCTTGCAGTTCAAGAACGAAACCCACAACCACCCTACCGAGATTGAGCCTTTCGGAGGAGCATCGACCTGCTTGGGAGGTGCTATTCGAGATCCACTGTCGGGACGCGCTTATGTATATCAGGCAATGCGCGTAACGGGTGCGGGCGATATATATAAAGGTATAGACGAAACCCTTGAGGGCAAGTTGCCTCAGCGTATCATTTCGCGCAAGGCAGCTGCGGGCTATTCGAGCTATGGTAATCAGATAGGCTTGGCAACAACCCATGTGCGCGAGATATACCACGACGACTATGTGGCAAAGCGTTTGGAGGTGGGCGCAGTTGTCGGAGCTGTTAAGGCTTCGGATGTTCGCCGCGAGAGCCCTGCACCTGGCGATGTAGTTCTCCTCTTGGGAGGTCGTACGGGTCGTGACGGTATCGGTGGAGCAACTGGCTCGTCGAAGCAGCACACCACCGCTTCGTTGGAGGAGTGTGGCTCGGAGGTGCAGAAGGGAAATGCCCCTGAGGAGCGCAAAATTCAGCACCTGTTCCGTCGTGGCGATGTAACGCGCCTGATTAAGAAGTCGAATGACTTTGGCGCAGGAGGTGTTTCGGTGGCGATTGGAGAGTTGACAGATGGATTGGATATCTACCTCGACAGAGTACCAGTAAAGTATAACGGATTGAACGCTACCGAGTTGGCTATTTCGGAGTCGCAGGAGCGTATGTCCGTAGTTGTCGAGAAAAAGGATGTAGAGGCTATGATAGCCCTCTGCCGTGAGGAGAATGTCGAGGTTACGCATGTGGCGGATGTTACCGACACGCAGCGTATGCGTATGTTCTACAAGGGCGAGAAGGTTGCCGACCTGAAGCGTGAGTTTATCGACTCGGCAGGTGCAAAGCACTACACGAAGATTACTCTCGGAGCAGTTTGCGAGTGCAACCCATTCCACAGAGAGGTTGCAGGCGCAACACTTCGCGAGAAGATGATAAATAATTTGCAGGATAAGAATGTTGTGTCGCAGCGAGGCTTGTGCGAGATGTTCGACTCGACTATCGGTCGCTCAACAGTGTTGATGCCATTCGGAGGTAAGACGCAGCGCACCGAGACACAGGTGTCGATGCAGACCTTGCCAGTACGCTACGGCAAGACCTCTACGGCGAGTGTTATGGCGTTTGGTTTCAACCCATATATCTCGGCTTGGTCGCCATATCACGGTGCTGAGTACGCCGTAGTGGAGGCTTGTGCAAAGGTTGTCGCTTCGGGAGCATCGTACGAGAAGATGCGATTCTCTTATCAGGAGTACTTCGAGCGTATGAGCGATGCTCGTTCGTGGGGCAAACCTATGTCGGCACTGCTCGGAACTATCCGTATGCAGAAGGAGTTTGGTCTGCCTTCAATTGGCGGTAAGGACTCGATGAGTGGAACATTCCAGAATATCAATGTGCCACCAACCTTGATAGCATTCGGTATCACAACACTCGATGCTCGCAAGGCTATAAGCCCTGAGTTTAAGACTTTGGGCAAATTCCTCTACCTCGTTAAGCATACTCCAAATGCGAACTATACACCAAATACCGAGGAGTTGAAGGCTAACTTCGCCTTTGTGACCGAGGAGATTGCAAAGGGTAATGTTGTTGCAGCCTACGCAATCGGCTTCGGTGGTGTGGCAGAGGCTGTTGCCAAGATGTCGTTCGGAAACGAGATTGGCGCGAAACTCACTTGTGACGAGGCTACCCTATTCGACTACTCGTATGGTTCGATTCTCGTTCAGACGGTTGAGCCGCTTGCATTCGAGAGTGCTGTTTTAGTGGGACATACCACCGAAGAGAAGAGCATTGAGGTCTTGGGTGAGCAGTTCTCGTTGGAGGAGCTATACAAAGCAAATAGCGAGCGATTCGAGAAGGTCTACCCCGCAAAGGGCAAGTCGGGCGAGAAGTGCCGCGAGAGCAACTACACCGCCACTGCACCGCAATATAAGGGCGAGAAGGTTGAGAAGGTGCAGGTATATTTCCCTGTATTCCCTGGTACAAACTGCGACTACGATACAGCTCGTGCATTCGAGCGTGAGGGGGCAGAAACCCATATCGGAGTGTTCCGCAACCTTACTGCGGAGGATGTTCTGCACTCTATTGACGCAATGGCTGCGGCAATTGACAAGTGCCATATCCTCGTTTTGAGTGGAGGATTCTCGCTTGGAGATGAGCCTGATGGTAGCGGTAAGTTTATCGCAAGCGTACTCAATAACGCAACCGTAACAAAGGCTGTTCACGCCTTGATTGATCGCGGAGGATTGATTCTCGGTATCTGCAACGGATTCCAGGCTTTGGTTAAGTCGGGCTTGTTGCCATACGGTCGCTTGGGTATGATGACGAAGGAGTCGCCTACACTGTTCCACAACGATATTCATCGCCATATCTCGCAGATTGTTTCGACTCGTGTCGGAACAACCGCATCGCCTTGGTTGTCATCGTTTGAGGTTGGCGACCTGCACTCTATCGCAGTGAGCCACGGCGAGGGTAAGTTTGTCGTGAGCGAGGAGATGGCAGAGGAGTTGTTTGCAAATGGTCAGGTGGCATTCCAGTATGCCGATATGGAGGGTAATGCTACTACCGATGCACCACACAACCCTAACGGCTCGTCTTATGGTATCGAGGGAATCATCTCGCGCAACGGTCAGATTCTCGGCAAGATGGGACACACGGAGCGTTACGATGACTGCCTGTTCAAGAATATCGCAGGCGAGAAGCGTCAGAATATATTTGCAAACGCAGTAGCGTACTTTAAAAACTGAAAACTGAAAACGGAGAACTGAAAACTGAATTATAGGAAAAGGGTTTAGCGGAAAATAGAAGTTTTCCGTTTTCCGCTTTCCGTTTTCCGCTAAAAATATTTTTTATGAGTGTTTTAGCAGTTTATAATGTTGAGCATGCCTCGTCGTTAGTCTACTATGGTCTGCATTCGATGCAGCATCGCGGACAGGAGGGCTGTGGAATGGTTAGTGTAGGTGAGGATGGCATTATGCATCGTCATCGCGGATATGGACTCGTGCAGGAGGTCTTTAACGAAACACAACTTCAGAAGTTAGAGGGAACGATGTGCTTGGGACATGTTCTCTATACCACCGCAAATGGTCGTAGCATCGATAATATCGAGCCGTTGTCGTTTCTTCACAATACAGGCTCGTTTGCGATTGCGCACAATGGTAATATCGTAAATGCCAAGCAGATACGCGACTACTTGGAGGGTAATGGAAGCCTCTTCCACTCGAATACAAATGCCGAGTTGTTGGCGCATCTTATCAAGAAGGAGGCTGACGAGCCACGCATCTTTACGATTATGGAGGCGTTGGACTTCTTGGAGGGTTCGTTTGCCTTTGTGATTATGACGCAGAATCGACTCTATGCCTGCCGCGATAAGTATGGCATTCGCCCATTGGCGATTGGCAAGTTGGGCAATGGCTATGTTGTATCGAGCGAAACTTGTGCTTTCGATGTTATGGGTGCAACTTTCTTGCGCGATGTTGAGCCAGGCGAGATTGTAACTATTGATGATAAGGGTTTGCGTAGTCGCAAGTATGCTCTGAATTGTGAGCATAATATGTGTGCTATGGAGTATATCTACTTTGCTCGTCCCGATAGCGATATCGATGGCTGCAATGTACACGCCTTCCGTAAGGAGTCAGGTCGTCGTCTGTGGCGCGAAGCACCTTGTGAGGCTGATATCGTAGTCGGAGTACCCGACTCTTCGTTGTCGGCCGCTATGGGATATGCCGAGGAGAGTGGTATCCCATACGAAATGGGACTTATCAAGAATAAGTATATTGGTCGTACCTTCATCCAGCCATCGCAGGCATTACGCGAGAAGGGCGTGAAGATGAAGCTGTCGGCTATTCGTTCGATTGTAGAGGGTAAGCGTATTGCGCTGATTGATGACTCGATAGTTCGCGGAACAACCTCAAAACGCATCGTAACAATGCTTCGCGAAGCTGGTGCTACTGAGGTGCATGTGCGAATTGTTAGCCCTACGATGACGCATCCGTGCTGCTATGGTGTGGATACAACCACGCTCGACGAGCTGATTAGTGCAAAGCATAGCGTCGAGGAGACTTGTAAGATTATTGGTGCAGACTCGTTGGCATTTATGTCTGTGGAGGAGTGTTTGGCTTCGTCGAACGGCAAGTGCAAGAAGATGTGCTTCGCCTGCTTCGATGGCAAGTACCCTACCCCTATGACACACGATATTTCGGAAATTAACAAGAAAAAATAGATACGATTATGGCAGTAAATTACGAGAAAGCAGGTGTGAATCTTGAGGCAGGTTACGAGGTTGTACGCCGAATCAAACAGCATGTGGCATCGACCAATCGCTTGGGTACGATGGGTAATATCGGAGCATTCGGTGGAATGTTCGACCTTGCAGCTCTCAATGTCAAAGAGCCTGTATTGGTTAGTGGAACCGATGGCGTAGGTACAAAGTTGAAGTTGGCGTTCGCAATGGATAAGCACGACACTATAGGTATCGATGCTGTTGCTATGTGCGTGAACGATGTCTTGGCACAGGGCGCAGAGCCTTTGTTTTTCCTCGACTATGTAGCACTCGGTCACAATATCCCTGCAAAGGTTGAGGCTATCGTAGCAGGCGTTGCTGAGGGTTGCCGTCAGGCTGGTTGCGCATTGATTGGAGGCGAGACTGCCGAGATGCCTGGAATGTACGAGGATGGCGAGTACGATATCGCAGGCTTCACTTGCGGTGTTGTTGAGAAGTCGCAACTTATTGATGGTTCGAAGGTTAAGGTTGGCGATGTGTTAATTGGTATCGCTTCGAGTGGAGTTCACTCTAATGGTTTCTCGCTTGTTCGTAAAGTGTTGGCAGACAACAACCTCGATTTGAACGCAAAGTATGAGGAGTTGGGTGATCGCACTTTGGGTGAGGCGTTACTCTGCCCTACTCGCATCTATGTAAAGCAGGTATTGGAGGTTGTTCGCAATTGCGATGTTCACGGTATCTGCCACATCACGGGTGGAGGTTTCGACGAGAATATTCCACGCATCCTGCACGATGGTCAGGGCTTGCATATCAACGAGGGCTCGTGGGAGATTTTGGGCGTCTTTAAGTTGCTCGAAAAGTATGGCAATATCCCTCACCGCGAGATGTTCAACATCTTCAATATGGGTGTAGGAATGGTTATCGCACTCGACGAGAGCGAGGCTCAGAAGGCACTCGACATTTTGGCTGCCGCAGGCGAGAAGGCTTCGATTATTGGTCGCGTAACCGACACCGAAGGCGTAGTAATTGAATAATTAGTAGAGAGTAGAGAGTAGAGAGTAGTGAGTAGTTAAAATAATTCTCAATTCTCAATTCTCAATTCTCAATTTAGCCAATGGCTAATGGCTAATGGCTAATGGCTAACAGCAAGAATAATAATAAAAGGTATAGATATGAGAGCATTGGTAAGTGTAAGCGACAAGACGGGCTTGGTTGAGTTTGTCAGCGGTCTGCAGTCGCTCGGCTGGGAGATTATCGCAACGGGCGGTACTCAGCGTTTGTTGGAGGATAACGGAGTTAAGACTATCGGCATCAGCGAGGTTACGGGCTTCCCAGAGATTTGCGATGGTCGTGTTAAGACTCTGCACCCAAAGGTACATGGAGGTTTGTTGGCTCGTCGCGATTTGGAGAGCCACTTGCAGGCTTTGCGCGAGAATGGTATCGAGTTTATCGATATGGTCTGCGTAAATCTCTACCCTTTCCGTCAGACTATCGCCAAGGAGGGCGTAGAGATGGCTGAGGCTATCGAGAATATCGATATTGGCGGCCCTTCGATGTTGCGTTCGGCAGCAAAGAACTACAAGGATGTGACAGTAGTTTGCGACCCTGCGGACTATGCACAGATTCTCGATGAGATTAAGACAGAGGGTAATACTAAAGTTGAGACTCGTTTGCAACTCTCGGCAAAGGCTTATACCCACACGGCACAATACGATGCTTGCATCGCAACCTATATGCGTAAGCAGGCAGGCTTGTCGGAGAAGTTGTTCTTGGAGTTCGACGAGCAGCAGTCGTTGCGCTATGGTGAGAATCCTCACCAGTCGGCTAAGTTCTATCGCGATAATTCGACCACTCACTTCTCGTTGGCGTATGCCGAGCAGTTGAATGGTAAGGAGCTTTCGTACAACAATATTCAGGATGCAAATGCTGCCCTCAATATCGTGCGTGAGTTCGAAGAGCCGTTCTGCGTGGCATTGAAGCACATGAACCCTTGCGGTGCAGCTATCGGCAAGGATGCTATGGAGGCTTGGACACGCGCTTACGAGGCAGATACTAAGAGTATCTTCGGCGGTATCGTAGCTCTCAATCGCGAGGTTACCGCAGAGGTAGCACTTGGAATGAAGCCAATCTTCTTGGAGATTGTTATGGCTCCATCGTTTACCGATGAGGCTCTCGAAATCCTCTGCGCAAAGAAGAATCTGCGCGTGTTGAAGGTTGATATGACTCGCACAGATGATGTTCAGAATCAGTATATCAGCGTAAATGGCGGTCTGCTTGTTCAGCACCTCGACACTACTACAAAGGAGGTTGTGGCGGATATGTGTGTAACAGAGGCAAAGCCGACAGAGGAGCAATTGACCGATATGAATTTCGGCTGGCGTATCGTTAAGCATGTTAAGTCGAACGCTATCGCAGTTGTGAAGAATGGCGCAACTTTGGGCGTTGGTGCTGGTCAGATGAACCGTGTAGGCTCTGCCGAGATTGCCCTCAAACAGGCACAGGCAGCAGGTCACACCGAGGGACTTGTACTCGCATCTGACGGCTTCCTTCCGTTTGATGATACCGTAGCTTTCGCTGCCGAGTATGGCGTTACAGCTATCGTTCAGCCTGGTGGCTCTGTTCGTGACGAGGATTCGATTAAGAAGGCGAACGAACTCGGTATCACAATGTTGTTTACCGGCATGCGCCACTTCAAACATTAGTGGAATGCCACTAATGTTTAATTGATAATTGACAATTGAAAATTGATAATTATCAAAATATATTATCAAAAATACCTATAATTGTCAATTGTCAACTATCAATTGTCAATTAAAAAACAGAGTTTTTATGAGAGTTTTAGTCGTTGGTTCGGGAGGTCGTGAGCATGCTATTGTCGATGCTCTGTTCCGTTCGCCGAGCGTAGATAAGATATATTGCGCACCAGGAAATGCGGGCATTGCCCAGCAAGCTGAGTGTGTAGCAATTAAGGATACCGAGGTCGAGAGGTTGAAGGCGTTTGTTAAGGAGAATGCCATAGACCTGACCGTAGTAGGCCCTGAGGCAGCTTTGGCGGTTGGTATTGCAGATGAGTTCCGCAAGGAGGGGCTAAAAATCTTCGGTCACACGAAGTCGGCTGCGCGCATCGAAACCTCGAAGGAGTTTGCTAAGGAGTTGATGGCGAAGTACGATATTCCGACAGCGGGATATAAGGCGTTCGACAACTACGACGAGGCGGTAGCCTATGTCGAGGCTCGCCCACTCCCTGCCGTACTGAAATATGACGGCTTGGCAGCAGGTAAGGGCGTAGTTATTGCCGAAACGATGGATGAGGCTCGCGAGGCGTTGCGTGATATGTTGCTCGATGACCGCTTTGGCAAAGGCCGTGTCGTTGTGGAGGACTATCTCGAAGGCCCAGAGTTCTCGTTAATGTGCTTTGTCGAGGGCGAGAATGTCTACCCTATGCCTGTGGCACAAGACCATAAGCGCGCCTACGATGGCGATAAAGGCCCTAATACGGGCGGTATGGGTGCATATACCTCGTTGCCATTTATCACCGCAGATGACCTCGAATTTGCAATGGAGCGCGTGATGCGACCTACGGCAAAGGCGATGGTTGCAGAGGGTTGTCCACTCACGGGAGTTCTCTATGGCGGTTTGATGAAAACGGCTGATGGAGTGAAAGTTATCGAGTTCAATGCCCGCTTTGGCGATCCTGAGACAGAGGTCGTTCTGCCGTTGATTGATAGCGATATCGCAAATGTTTTCGAGGCTGTAGCTACGGGCGTAGTGCCTGCACCTATTGCGTGGAGCAAGGAGGTCACACTCGGTATTGTTCTCGCATCGAAGGGTTATCCGGGTGACTACGCAAAGGGCTACCCTATTCGTGGCACCGAGAAGGTTGATGGCACGGTATTCCACATGGGTACAGCCGTTAAAGATGGCGAGTTGGTAACTGCTGGTGGTCGCGTCTTGTTTGTTGTGGCAAAGGGTGCAACCCTTGCCGATGCGCACCGCAAGGCTAACGAGGAGGTTTCAAAAATTGAGTGCGAGAACCTTTTCCATCGTACAGATATTGGTCATAAGGCATTTAAGTAGTTGAATTATGGGACAAATCATTGACGGAAAGCAGCTGTCGTTGCGCTTGAAGGGCGAGATGGCAGAGGAGGTTAAGGCTTTGGAGATGAAGTATGGTCGTGTACCTTCGTTGGCGGTAATCTTGGTGGGCGAAAACCCTGCAAGTCAGTCGTATGTGCGTGGCAAAATTAAGGCTGCAGAGGAGGTTGGTATCCGCAGTGAACTTATCACAATGCCTGCCGACACCACCGAGGAGGCTCTCTTGGCGGAGATTGACCGACTGAATGCCGATGCGCTGACCGATGGTGTGCTGGTGCAGTTGCCGCTGCCAAAGCATATTGACGAGGAGCGCGTTATTGACGCCATTGCACTCGAAAAAGATGTTGATGGCTTCCACCCTGCCAATGTTGCAAATCTCTGGCTCGGAAAGCCTTGTATCGTGCCTTGCACACCAAAGGGCGTTATGCAGATGATTGCCGAGTGCGGTTTCGAGATTGCAGGCAAAAAGGCTGTTGTTGTAGGTCGTAGCAACATCGTAGGCAAGCCGATGGTTAAGTTGCTGCTCGATGCCAATGCAACGGTCACTATCGCTCACTCGCGCACAAAGGATTTGGGCGCAGTGTGCCGCGAGGCGGATATTCTGGTGGCAGCCGTAGGTCGCAAGCACCTTATCACTGCTGATATGATTAAACCAGGAGCTATTGTGATAGATGTGGGTGTGAATCGCGATCCTGAGACGGGCAAATTGTGTGGCGATGTCGATACTGCCGCAGCACAAGAGGTCGCATCGTTCATCACCCCAGTTCCAGGTGGCGTTGGCCCGATGACTATTACGATGTTGATGAAAAATACGATAGAATGTTATCTGAATAGGATTGTTAAATAAAATCGTTCTGATTGACTCTTTTTGCACGAATCTGCGGTCGCTGAAATGCTCACATACGCCAAAGTATGCTCCGCTTTCATCGCCTTGCTTCGCACAAAAATAGTTCAATCATTTACGATTTTAGGGATTTGAAATAGAAGTTAAACCGAATTATTAAATAACTAAATATAACTAACTATGATTGAAAGATATAGCAGAAAGGTTATGCGTGATGTTTGGACCGAGCAGAACAAATTTAGCGCATACCTCAAAGTTGAGATTCTCGCTTCGGAGGCGTGGAGTAAGTTGGGCGTAGTACCAGCTGAAGATGTTGAGAAGTTGTGGGCGAAGGCATCGTTCTCGATTGACCGTATCAAGGAGATTGAGGAGCAGACTCGCCACGATGTTGTGGCATTCACCCGTGCCGTATCGGAAACCCTCGGTGAGGAGCGCAAGTGGGTACACTACGGCTTGACCTCTACCGATGTTGTAGATACTGCAAACGGCTATCTGCTCCGTCAGGCAAACGAAATCCTCGAAAAGGATCTGGAGGCATTCTTGGCTGTTTTGAAGCGTCGTGCTTTGGAGTTCCGCAACACACCTTGCATCGGTCGAACTCACGGTATCCACGCCGATATCACCTGCTTCGGCTTGAAGTGGGCGTTGTGGTACGAGGAGATGAAGCGCAATATCGAGCGTTTTCGCACTGCTGCGCGTGGCGTAGAGGTCGGAAAGATGAGTGGTGCTGTGGGCAACTTCGCAAATATCCCGCCTATGATTCAGGACTATGTTTGCGAGAAGTTGGGTATCGACAGTGCAAATGTTTCGACACAGGTTATTCAGCGTGACCGCCACGCCTACTATATTGCTACTTTGGCAGTTATCGCATCTTCGTTGGAGCAGATGGCTCTCGAAGTTCGCAACTTGCAGCGTACCGAGGTGCATGAGGTCGAGGAGGCTTTCGGCAAGGGACAGAAGGGTTCGAGCGCAATGCCTCACAAGCGTAACCCAATCTCGTCGGAGAATATCTGCGGCTGCGCTCGTGTGATGCGTGGCTATATGGCTACTGCTTGCGAGAATGTCGCTTTGTGGCACGAGCGCGATATCTCGCACTCGGCAACCGAGCGTATTATCTTGCCAGATGCTACCGAGTTGCTCGACTATATGCTCAACCGCTTTATGGGTATCTTGGACAACCTCGTAGTCTTTGAGGATGTGATGATGGAGAATATCTATCGCACTCGTAAGGTAATCTTTGCACAGCGCGTTATGAACGCCTTGATTGACAAGGGCTTCTCGCGTGAGGAGGCTTACGACACCGTGCAGCCTGTGGCTATGCGTGCAATGGCTGAGCGTGCCGACTATCAGGAGTTGCTTGCTGAGAACGAGAAGGTTATGTCGAAGCTCACTCGCGAGGAGTTGGACTCGTGCTTCACATTGGAGTACTACCTCAAGAATGTAGACTATATCTTCCAGCGTGCAGGAATCTTGTAAATTAGACGAAAGACTAAAGACGAGAGACGAGAGCTTTTTTCTCGTCTCTTTTTTGTGCAATTTTTGCAGGAAATCAAAAATAAATTTCTACTTTTGTAGTCGAATTGCGGAATACGCAGTTTATTAGATGGCATTTAGGCTATTGCGTTACTGAAAAACGACCAATTTATTAAGTAAACAGGCAATAGGCACAACTAAATGCTCACGCTGTTTTGGCGTGGGTTGTGCTTATGTTTACGGGTGCTTGGTCGTACCTTCAGTATTGAGCATGATTCACGCTTCTCGTTTTTAGTTAAGCGGTTGTCATCTGACGGCAATGGAATTTTATTGTTTAACTAAAAACTTATTTATTATGAAGACAAAATTTATTCTTTTGGTTGCGCTTTTTGCGCTATTTTCAACAACCGTATCTGCTCAATTTTACAACCGCAAGAAGGTTGCTATTACAGAGGTTGTGGACAAGAGTGGCGATGTTGCGCCTGGCACAAAGACCTTTATCCGTAGTGCATTGACCGATGCAATTACCAATTCAGATGGCTACGAGGGTTATGCTTCAATCAGCTTTCTTTCGCTTGAAATGAACTTTGACAAGACTGGAAATATCTCTTCGGCATCGCTTACCTATGTTAAGAAGCAGTTGATGGAGTATATTCTTGTGTCGGAGGTTACGCCATTGGACAAAAAGACCGTATTATTGAGCGCACGCATTGTAAATACATCTAATGGCAAAATCGTAGCATCATCTTCGGTACGCACCTATGCAGATATTGACTACTTACGCTCGGCTTGTAACAATCTCGCTTATAAATTGGTGGGTGCAATCTAATCTATTCGCGTAATGAAACTGAAAATATCTATTTTACTGCTCTTGTGTGTAGCGGCGTTCGGTAATGGCTCCGCTACGGCACAGGAGTTTGCAATATTTGCTAAGCAGAAAGTCGTTGTTGCCGATATTCGCGATATGAATGACCGTCATTTGAGCGATGGTGTAAAGCAGTGTATCCGTCAGGGCATTATAGATGCTTGCACTAAATCAAGCGACTATGAGGTATATGAGATAAATATAGAGGATGTAAAAAAACAACTCACTGCAAGTGGGCAGAAAGTAAGTTTCTCAACTATCTGCAATGCGATAGGCAAAAGGGCTGACTATATTATATTTACAAATGTTAAGTTGAGTTCCTCGGAGGTTGGTGCGCAAAATATAACTATCTACATCAGCTCCTCGCTCTACCGTATTGCAACAGGCTCGGAGATGAAGACAAGGTTTGCAGAGGCTGAACAGACTTCGTCGTCTATATTGTTGGCGACATCTAAATTGATTTCAGAACTGCTCGGCATAAATGTATCTGCTCAAACTCAACCCTCGCAGGGAACACGCTCTTCGACATCGTATCAGCAATCGCAATATTATCAGCCTGAATACTCTCAATCTGTACAGCCAGTAGGAAAGATGTATAAGGTAGGAGATGTGTACGATATCAATGGCAAGCAGGGTGTTATTTTTGTTGTAACACCTGATGGCAAGCACGGAAAAATGGTTAGTATAAACCAAACCAAATCAAATTGGTCAAGTGCCAAATATTGGTGTAGCAGTCTTGGTAATGGTTGGCGATTGCCTACAAAAGAAGAACTACTTGCGATATATAGAAATAAAGGAGTTTTAAACGCGGTACTTGCTGCGATGGGTGATGAAATTCCATATTCATGGCATTGGTCGTCATCAGATCATTCTAACTCAGATTGTGCGTGGTATGTCATTATGGACAATGGTCGCACCGACTACACCAGTAAGTACACCGACATCTATGTACGCGCCGTGTCCACTTTTTAAGAATTAGACTTTTGGCTTTATGGCTCTTCACCCTCCGCAGAAAACCTGCGGAGGGCTTGTTTTTTGCTGACAAGATCATAGGGGCTGTTAAGGGCGGTTAGAGGTTGTTAAGGGTAGTTAGTATATCGGCATTTACGCTAATAGCCGCTAACAGCCTCTAATTACCGCTAATAACCACTATAAAATGAAAAACTCTCGTCTTTTTTTATTATCTTTGCAAAGATAATAAGAGGATAAACCAATATTAACCAAAATAACTGATATCATGAAGAGAATTTTTACGCTATTTGTTGCGTTGGCAACAGTGTGTGTGGTAATGGCTGCCGAGTGCGTTATAGTGCCACGACCTGCATCGTTTGAGCCGCAAAAAGGCAAGGTAACACTTACTTCGAAGAGTGTTGTGTATGTGGCAGATAAGTCGCTTGTGCGCCCTGCTACAATGTTCTGCTCGAATGTTGCATCCGAGAAGGGTTTGCAGTTGTCTGTTGTTGAAAAGCACCCAAAGGGCAAGGGCGTTATCGCTCTCTCGATTGACAAGTCGCTTGGCGAGGAGGAGTATCTGCTCGATGTAACCAAGCAGGGCGTCGTAATCAAGGGCGGTAGCGAGAAGGCTGTATTCTACGGCTTGCAGAGCCTTCGTCAGGTAGTTTTCCACTCGAAGGGCAATGCAAAGAAGGTGTCGGTTGAGTGTATGACCGTAAAGGATAAGCCGCACTTCGGCTATCGTGGAGGTATGCTCGATGTTTGTCGCCACTTCTTTAGCGTGGATGAGGTTAAGAAGTATATCGACATTCTTGCTCTGCACAAAGTAAATCGTTTCCACTGGCATTTGACCGAGGATCAAGGTTGGCGTATTGAGATTAAGAAGTATCCAGAGCTGACAAAAATCGGCTCGGTGCGTAAGGAGACTGCAACCTATACCACAAACCCAAAGAATGGTCGTACCATGATTAGTGGTTACGATGGTAAGCCGCATGGCGGATTCTTTACACAAGATGAGGTGCGTGAGATTGTTCGTTATGCAACAGAGCGTTATATCGATGTTATTCCAGAGATTGATATGCCGGGACATATGGTGGCTGCTTTGGCTACATATCCGGAGCTTGGTTGCACAAAGGGCCCTTACGAGGTGCGCAAGACTTGGGGTATCGCGAAAGATATTTTGTGTGCCGGTCGTGAGTCAACATTTGAATTTGTCGAGGGAGTGTTGGAGGAGGTTTTGGCTCTCTTCCCATCAAAGTATATCCATATCGGTGGCGATGAGGCTCCAAAGCACCGTTGGAAGGTGTGCCCTGATTGCCAGAAGCGTATCCAGGAGGAGGGCTTGAAGGATGAGCATGAGTTGCAGAGCTACTTTATGAAGCGTGTCGAGAAGTTCTTGGCAAAGCATGGTCGTAGCATTATCGGTTGGGATGAAATTCTCGAAGGTGGTGTTTCGAAGACCGCAACCGTAATGGCTTGGCGTGGAGCGAAGCGTGGTATCTTGGCTGCGAAGATGGGAAATAAAGTTATTATGACTCCGTATCACTATTGTTACCTTGACTATGCACAGACTTCGAATCGTGTGGCTAATGGCGAGCCTATCAGTGGCGGTAGAAATGGTAAGCGTCCACTTACGCTCCGCAAGGCTTACTCGTTCGATCCATACGACCAATTGAACGAGCAGGAGCGCAAGGTTATTCTTGGAGTGCAGGGCAATATGTGGACCGAGTATGTCGCTACATTCGACCATCTTCAGCAGATGATTTTGCCTCGTACGGCTGCTATTGCTGAGGTGGGTTGGTCGTATGGCAATCAGAATTACGATGACTTTGCACGCCGTATGCATCTGTTGCGTAAGTTGTACGACAAGTGTGGCTACAAATATGCACCATACTTCTTCAACGGAATTGAGTAAGGAGTGAAGATTTCATCACATACAATGCGCACAATCGCTATGCCTCTCGGTATGGTGATTGGCGCGTTGTTGTGTTATCCAATTTCGGCATTCGACGAATGGAGTGGAGGCATTTCTACTCCATTCTTTATCTTTTCCATGCTCTTTTGTACCTTCTGTCGCGTGAATGTTCGCGATATGAAACCCTCGTGGCTGCATCTGTGGCTAATGGTGGCGCAGATTGTGGGTACGGTGGCGATATATTACTTGTTGCGCCCATTTGGCGATACGGTGGCGCAAGGAGGTATGATTTGCGCACTTGCTCCTATGGCAATGGGTGCAGTTGTAATTGCGGGAATGCTCGGTGCAAATATTGCAACAATGGCAACACATAGCCTCGTTTGTAATATTGTAATAGCATTTATTGCTCCGCCTTTGCTCTCGGTATGGGGCGATGGCTCGTGTACCGTAATGGAGATTCTGGCGCGTGTAGCACCTCTGCTGATAGCTCCATTTGTGGTGGCGCAGTTGTGTCGTTGGGCAACGCCAAAAGTTGCGGGGTGGATTGGCTCACACGCTCTTATCTCGTTCTATTTGTGGCTATTGTCGCTTATTGTTATTATGGGCAAAACGACAAAGTTTATAATAGACAACTGCACGGAGCATCTAACTACAGAGATTGTATTGGCTGTGGTGGCACTGATTGTTTGCCTTGCTCAGTTTGGAATTGGTCGCTATCTCGGACGACGCTATGGCGACGAAGCTGCGGGAGGACAAGCCCTCGGACAGAAGAATACGGTGATGGCGATATGGTTAGCGCAGTCGTTTCTTAATCCGTTGTCATGCGTAGCTCCTACTGCTTATATAGTGTGGCAAAATCTTGTTAATTCTTACCAAATATATAAACATCAATAATGAAGATTGGCGATATAGAGTTTCGCAAGGAGCCGCTGTTTCTTGCCCCGATGGAGGATGTTACCGATCCCTCGTTTCGCTACATTTGTAAGCGTTTCGGTGCGGATATGGTAACCACTGAGTTTATCTCGTCGGATGGTCTTATTCGCGATGCCTGGAAGTCGCGTGCAAAGTTGAATATCAACGATTTCGAGCGACCTGTGGCGATTCAGATCTATGGTAATCAGATTGAGCCGATGGTTGAAGCTGCGCGTATTGCCGAGTCTGCAAACCCCGATATTGTGGATATAAACTTCGGTTGCCCGATGAAGAAGATAGCGGGGCGCGGCGCAGGCTCAGGAATGATGCGCGATGTGCCGTTGATGGTCGAGATGACGCGACAGATTGTCGAAGCAGTGAAAAAGCCCGTTACGGTAAAGACTCGCCTCGGTTGGGATGACGATTCAAAAAATATTGAGGAGATAGCACTGCGCTTGCAGGATGTGGGTATCGCTGCGCTGACAATTCACGGACGCACACGATGCCAGCTCTACAAGGGCGAGGCGGATTGGACTCTGATTGGTAAAGTCAAGAATAATCCGCTGATTAAGATTCCGATTATCGGCAATGGCGATGTTGATTCGGGCGAGAAGGCCCGCGAGATGTTCGACCGCTATGGTGTTGATGCTGTGATGATTGGCAGGGCAACCTATGGACGACCTTGGATATTTCGAGAGGTGCGCCACTTCCTCGATACGGGTGAGGTGCTGCCTCAGCCAAGCGTTGTGGAGCGCGTAGCGATAGCGAAGGAGCATCTGGCAAAATCAATCGAAGTCAAGGGCGAACGAGTAGGCGTTTTAGAGATGCGACGCCACTTGTCGAACTACTTTAAGGGGTTGCCAAACTTTAAGGATACGCGAATGCGGTTGGTTACCGAGAATGACCCAGATGTGCTATTTTCTACAATTGACTCGATAGCGGAGCGATGGGGCGATTTCGATACAGCAGGCTGTGTTCCTCCCCCACTCTCGCACGATATATGAGAAGCCGTATAACTTCTCGTAAATGGTAAAAATGAAAAAATAAAAAAAGCTAATGGCTAAAAGCCAAAATATATTTGTATGATACTTAAATTTAGAATGTTGAGCGACGAGAATGATAACTTTGTTCGCGACTTTGAGGTTGATCCGATGATGAAGTTGTCCGAGTTTCACGACTTTATTATTCGTTCTATCGGATATGACGATTGTATGGCGTCGTTCTTTACGGCTGACGAGGAGTGGCAGCGTTGCCGCGAATTTACGCTGATGGATATGGGCGACACGGGTTACGAGGGCGAGGATGCGCCACTGCCAATGTCGCAGACCTCGTTGGCGGAGATTATCGTTGCCGACTATACCCGACTCATCTATCTCTTCGATATGTTTGCCGAGCGTGCCTTCTATATCGAGTTGGTAGGCTCAGCGGAGCCTAATCAGGCTCTCGAATACCCTCGCGTAGCTTTCGAGAATGCTCCAGTCCCTGACCAATATGATCCCGATGCTGTGGATTCGAATGCGGGCTCTATCTTCGAGGAGATGATGGACGATTTCGGGGGATTTGACGGCGATAGCGATGGCGATGATGAGTGGTAGAAAACGACTTGTTGTTATTGTTGGTGCGACAGGCTCAGGAAAGACAGATTTGAGTATTGCCGTAGCCGAACATTTTGGCGCACCGATTATATCGACCGACTCGCGTCAGTTCTATCGTGGTATGGCGATAGGTACGGCGCAGCCTTCACTCGAGCAGATGGCGCGTGTGGAGCATCACTTGGTCGATTGCCTTGATGTGAGCGAGGAGTTCAACTGCGGAGCGTATGAGCGTGTTGCCTTAGAGCGACTTGCGGAGCTATTCGAGAGATATGATACGGTAGTTGCAGTGGGTGGTTCTGGTCTGTATATCAAGGCTTTGTGTGAGGGAATGGACGATTTGCCAGATGCCGAGCCTGCATTGCGCGAGGAGTTGCTACGAAGGCTCGAAACGGAGGGCTTGGAGTCGCTTGTGGAGCAGTTGCGAGAGTTGGATGAGGTCTATTATAATGAGGTTGATAGATGTAATCCGCAACGAGTTCTGCGAGCTGTGGAGGTGTGTCTGACGACGGGACAACCATACTCCTCACTGCGCAAGGGGGGCGCTAAAAAGCGAGATTTTGAGATTGTGAAGGTCGGCATTGACTACCCTCGTGAGGAGTTGTATGACCGCATAAATCGCCGTGTAGATATGATGATGGAGGCGGGTTTAGAGGCAGAGGCGAGGGCAATGCTACCCCACCGCCACCTGAATGCCTTGCAGACGGTTGGGTTTAGCGAGATGTTTGACTATTTCGATGGTACGATAACGCGAGAGGAGGCTATCGAATTGATAAAACGCAACTCTCGCCGCTACGCCAAACGGCAGATGACTTGGTTTAGACGCGATAAGGAGATTCAGTGGTTTTCAAAACCAAAGCCCGAAGAGGTTATAGAATATCTCGAAACAAAATAGGCTCGGCAAACTGCCGAGCCTATTTATTTGCTATTTCAATTCGTATTCCATTGTCTGCACCTTGCCGCGCTTATCCTTATAGGTGATGCGGTATTTGCCCCTGAAACCACGGAACTTGACTTTGCCGTTATCGTCAGCCTTAACCGTCAGGTTGGTCTTCCACTCGTGGTTAATAAGTTGGTCGAGAGCGTAGTACGAAGGCTTTGGCTGCATATCGCGAGTGAACAAGCCAGATACGGTAGGCTCCTTCTTTGCACCGCAACCATCAACCACATTCCACCAAGTGATACCAATCATCTTCTCCTGCGAGAACCACAAACGATAGAGCTGCTGGGTGATGATACCCTGAATCATCAAGCCACGCTCATCCTGCGAAGGTGCAGTGATTGTAATCTCGCTCAAATGGAGAGGAAGACCTGTCTGGTTTGCATAGCCGATATATTCGCGTACCTGTGATGGAGTTTGAACCTTCCAACCATCAGCAATACCCTGACAGAGTGCCAAATCGAATAGGTGCATCTGCAAACCCATAACATCGATTTTGCAACCACGCTCCAATAGGCGGTTTGTCTGCTCGGTATAGGTTGGCCTTTTGTAATAATCATTAATATTGAGCGCAACATTACTTGGGAAGTACTTCTCCGCCCACTTAAGCGACTTGTATGGATAGTCGCCATTCATAACACCATAGCGACTGCGTGCAATTGCGTGATTCTCAGGGATAAGGTCGCTTTTCATATCCTCTGCGCTCTCATTTACAACATCGTAGCTGTGAAGGCGACCCTTGTAGTGCTCGGCAATCTGCTTGATGCGATTTTCGAGAGCTGTGTCCAGATTTTTGACAAAGGTCGAGAATGCGGCTGCGCTCTCGTCGAAAGACATATATTTCCACTCCTTCGAGATAACATCTTTGCTGGCCCAGCGATTTGGCTCGTTAGGGAAGTAACGCTGGAACGAAGCACGCTCCTCCTCCGACATCAGATTCTTGTACCAATAAGGCATCTGCCACTTGCGATTGCCCCATACAAGCACATGACCGTGCATACGAATACCCTTCTGCTCGCAGAACTCCACAATCTGATCTGTCGAAGGACGACGCCAATGCAACTCTGCGTGTGGATCTTTGCAGTTGTTCCAAAACTCCTCGGTGTCGCGATACTCTGTCGCAAAGCGAGGTTTGCCCTGCTCCAACTCAAACTCCTTCCAATAGAAAGGTACAGTTGCACGATTAAACAAAGTGCCGTAGAGCTCCTTGTAACGGTCATTGTACTCCTTCTTGCCCAACTGGTTGAAGTTGAAGATGTGTGCACCAAAGATAAACTCGTGCGAAATTTGCTCAATCTTCACATCGCGCTTGCGACCGATGTTCGGGAGGACGACCTCGCCATCAGCCTTACGATACTTCTCGATGTCGGCATCGATACGAGCCATCTCTTCCTCATTCCAAATTTTCCAATACGCCTCGCTCATATAGCCCTTTGTATCCTCGGCTTGCGAGCGTGGAAATGTCGGAGCTTGCGCCTGTGCAGTTACACCAATCATAAGTGCGGTAACTGCTAGTAACAAAGTTCTTTTCATACTCTATTTTAGGTTATATGTAGTGTAATTGCTTATTTTTTCAACTCGTAGATAGCCTCGCGCTTCTCTCCCTTGCTGTCGGTCCAAGTGATGCGATACTTACCTGTAAAGCCACGCCATGCGATATTGCCCTCACCGTCAGGAGTAAGGTTTTCGTTTGTACGCCACTCCTTGTGTATGAGGTTGTAGAGCGCGTGATATGCCAACTTTGGCTTCATATCGCGTGTGAACAATCCCGAAATCGTAGGCTCGCCCTTGTATCCGCAATCATCAACCAAGTTCCACCATGTAATAGCGGTCATATTTGGGTAACTGAACCACAAACGGTAGAGGTTTACTGCTATGATGGATTGAATCATCTCGCCGCGATAGTCGGAGTTTGGCGAGGTGATAGTAATCTCGCTCATACACATTGGCAGATTGGTCTCGGCAAGTTTATCCAGCACATAGTATGCTCTTTGTGGGCTCCAGATATCTTTGCCTTGCGCTACGAGTTCGGCATTACGATATTTGCGCATAAGGTGTATTTGAATACCTATCATATCGATTTTTGCACCACGCTCCAAGAGTGTCTTAATCTCATCGCTGTAAATATCGGCATTTTCGTATTTCGAATCCGATTGAGTCTCGTTGATGTTGAGCAGTGCATTGCCTTTATTCAACTTTTCGGCAAGGTCAAATGAACGATATACATAATCGCCCGGCATCAAGCCGTAACGATAGGCCTTACATAGTTTTGAACCTGGAATTAATGTCTTTTCGCGGTGATCCGTGTAACTCTCGTTTACAACATCCCAACTATCCACACGGCCATCATACTGCTTCATAATCTCCTCCATGTTGCCGAATACTCGTTTGCTAAGCAATTTTGTGTATTCGGGAACAATAGCGGCAATCTCATCGCTTGACATACGCTCATAAGCGGGGTGATTCTTCTCTTTGCCATCTCTGTTAAGGCGGAATTTATCGAGGCTGTCGAGAGCTGCCAACTCGTGCGCAGGAACATCATCGCGCAACCAGTCGGGAGATTGAATAGACATGTGTCCCCAAACAAGTGGGTGTCCATGAACTGTTACATCATGCTCCTCGCACCACTTGATAACTGGCTCGGTAGGAGGGCGACGCCAATGTGGCTGCATGTGCGGCTCTTTGCAATTGCTCCACCACTCTTCGCTATCACACTCCTCGGCATAGAATCGCTTTTTGCCCTGCTCTAATTCGAGCTCTTTCCAATAGAATGCCACTGTGGCGCGGTTGAAGAGCGTACCGAAGAGGTTTTTGTAGATGTCGTTGTACTCCTTCTTGCCTAATTGATCCCAATTGAATGAACTTGCTCCGAAGCCGAAGTCTGAAGATATCTGCTCGACAGTAACCTTTGTGTCGGGAGCGATATCTCCAACTGTAAATTGAGCATCGGCCTTACGATTCTTCTCGATGTCGGCGTCGATTTTGGCTTGCGCCTCAGGAGTCCAATAAGACCAATACTTGTCGGACATAATCTTCTCTGTATCCTCAGCAGCTGTGCGAGGAAATTTGTACTCTTTCTCCTGCTGGCATGCAGTCAAGCTTGCCAATAGCAGAATTGCACTCAAAATGTACCTCATAATAAATATTGTTTTGTGTTTTATAGACTTTCTTAACTACAAAGTTAAGAATTTTATTTGTATAATGATATTATCATTGTGGAATATCTTAAAATTTTAGCACTCTACATTCATTGACAACTTTGCCACACCGCCCCCGACTGACTGATTTCCGCGAACAATCAACAACTCAATCAACTTCTATTGGGAATCGAACGGTCGCCGCAGTTGAGAGGTAACCGCAGCGAGATTGTTGCAATCGTAGATTGTCGTGGTTGTGAAATGATGTGTGAAAACTTGTTTTCAGACACAATCGTTTAGCAAACACGAGTATCTGCGCAAGCAGACAACAATCGAGCAAAGACAAGTTACCCGAAATGCCACCGACTGACTGATTTCTGCGAATGGGTACTTAAAAAAGAGTCCGCTATCGATAAATAGCGAACTCTTTTTTAAGTACTCGGAGCGGGAATCGAACCCGCACGGCCATTACTGGCCACAGGATTTTAAGTCCGGCGTGTCTACCTATTCCACCATCCGAGCCCTATTTGCGGTGCAAATGTACAATTAAAAATGCAAAATGCAAAATTCAAAATGCAAAATTGCAGGAAAACCAGCTATACTATTTACGCTTTTTGCCCTTGCGCTTGAGTCGATGACTTGTCTTGCGATATTTCTTGATTTTGCGGCGAATACCCAAAACGAGCAGCACACCGAACGACACCACGATAATCATCAAGTTCCACAACGGCACATCATCGCCCTTTACGCGCGCCCACATCTCTAACATCTTCGGTGTGCGCGCACCAGAGTCGTGCATCATTGCGCATCGCTCGATAACCGACTTGTCTGGATATAATACAGGGTTTAGCTTGACGCTCTCTGCGCCCTCGCCAAAGAAGTAGGATGCGTCGATGCTCTCTTCCAATTCGTCGTCGCTCTGCGACTCCAGTACCTCAGGCGATGCAATAACGCTCACATAGCCAATCTCGTCCATATTGCGAATCGCAATGTCGGGACGACACATAAAGTTGATGAAGTAGCGCGCAGCCTTGGTATTTACGGCATATTTAGGAATTACCCAACCGTCAAACCATACATTACTACCCTCCTTCGGAACGATGTAGTCAAGCGGAACATTAACCTCCGCAGCCTCCTCGATAGCCCAAACGGCATCGCCACTCCAAGTGAGGTTTATGTAGGCTTTCTCTTTGGTCATCATCTCCTTGCCGAAGTCCGCTTCCCAGCCGGCAACCAACTTTTTCGCCTTTTTGAGGAACTTTTCGACATCGGCAATAGACTCGTCAGTCGAGTCGTACATCAACTCGTCGAGTGTGGTCTTACCCTCTGCCAACTCCTTCTGACGCAGATAGATAAGAATTGTGCTATAGACATCACGGAAGGCATCTTTGATAAATATCTTCTTCTCGAACTTCTCGTTGTGCAGTGCGCCCCAAGTCGAAGCCTCATTGCGCGTAACATAGCGCGTATTATAGAGGAGTCCCGTAGTACCCCACATATAGCCTACGGCGTAGTCGTTGGCATTCTTGCCCGAGCCGTCAATCTTGTTGAAGCAGTCTATAATATAAGGTGAGATATGTTGCAGATAGTTAGGAGTTTTGCCGAAGTCTTTATCTATCGGCAAAAGCATATCGTTGCGCAACATACGCTCGATAATGTACTCCGAAGGACAGACCACATCGAAATCCTCCTTACCGCGCTCAATCTTCGCCAACATAATCTCGTTGATATCGAAAAGCTGGTAGATAATCTCGACCTCCTCGCCCGTCTGCTCCTTGTACCACACCTTGAAGTCGTCCAAGACGCTCTCGTCAATATAGTCCGCCCAGTTGTAGATTTTAAGCGTGTGGGCACGGTCTGCTGCACCAACCGAAAAGGCGGTACAGATAATGCAAAGTATTGTAATTAAGACTCTTTTCATCGTAGGTTACATTGCTTGCTTGCGCTTGGCAGCACGCTTTGCGCGAACATTTATGATTATCAAAAGCAGGAGCACCACCACAAAAATAATGGTCGAAAGTGGTCGCAATTCGGGAGTCAGACCACCCTTTCGCGCATCGGCATAGATGTATGTCGAGAGGGTTTCCAAACCCTCGTTACCCTTCGTAAAGAGCGTTACGGCAAAGTCGTCAATCGAGAGCGTAAAGGCAAGGATAAAGCCCGATACCATACCCGGACGAATCTCCGGAATAATGATTTTGCGCAGAGCCTGAAATGGTGTTGCGCCCAAGTCGAGTGCCGCCTCGTAGATATTCGGATTCATCTGCTGCAAGCGTGGCATAACATTCAGCACCACATACGGCGTACAGAAGGCGATATGTGCCAAAACAACCGTTGTGTAGCCCTGCGAAATGCCCAAACTTACGAACAAGAGGAACAACGAGATACCCGTGATAATATCGGGGTTGAGCATCGGAATATCGTTCAAGAAGTTGATAACCTGCTTCTTACGACCACGCATATTGTAAATGCCGATGGCAGCGATAGTTCCCAATATGGTCGATGCAACCGCTGCAATCAGGGCGATACTCAGAGTGTTCTGAATTGCCGAGAGCAGCGAGTGGTGTGCCCCTCCGCTGAATAACGAGGTGTAGAGTTTGGTCGAAAAACCTGTCCAGTTACCCAAAACCTTCGACTCGGTGAACGAGAATATGGCGATAATAATTATAGGTGCGTAGAGCAACGCTAACAAAATCCACAAATAGAGTTGTGCAAAAAATTTCTTCATCTTCTTACCCTTCCCCATTTTAGATTAGGCTCTCGCTGTCCGTCTGCTCATCTCCATCGGAGAAGAGCGATGTTATGCCGATGATTACCAGCATAATAAGCGACAACGCTGCGCCATAGTTCCACATTCCGTTATTGATATTCTCCTGAATGGTCGTACCAAACAGTTTTACATTGTTCATCGTGAGCAACTCGGCAATGGCAAAGGTAGAGATTGTCGGCATAAAGACCATCATTATACCCGACATCACACCCGGCATCGAGAGGGGTATCGTAACCTTGCCAAAGACCTCCATAGGTGTTGCACCCAAATCCTCGGCAGCCTCAATAAGCGAGTGGTCCATCTTTTTGAGGGTGTTGTAGATAGGATAAATCATAAACGGCAGGAAGTTATATACCATACCGAATATCAAAGCCCCTTCGCCAAGCGGAAATTTCAAAAAGTCGAACAGAGCCACCGTAGCGAGTGTGCGCACCAAGATATTTATCCACATCGGCAGGATAAACAGCACCACTGTAACCTCCGAGCGATTGAGTTTCTGGTTGCTCAAAATCCACGCCGCAGGATAGCCGAGCAAGATGCACAAGATTGTGGTAATCAAAGCGATACCTATCGAATAGATAAAGGTGTTTACCGCTTCGGGTTGTTCCACGAACTTTACGAAGTTTTCGAGCGAAAATGCCCCCTCGGCGTCCTGAAAAGCATAGACCACAATCAGCACGAGAGGCAACGCCACGAACATTGCGAGGAATATGGCGTAAGGTATCGCCCAATTCGCTCGTTTATTGAATATTTTGGCTATAAAATTCATCTCTGCTGACAAAGTTAAACTCGTTTTGATACATAGATGTCGCGCTTGTCGATAGAGATACCCACAACATCGAAATTATCCCATATATCGTTGGTATCCACATAGATAAAGTCGCCATCTTCGGTCTTTACGGTTAGGTGGTAGTGGTCGCCCTTGTACAATATGAAATGTACCGAGCCAATCAGCTTTCCGTCCTCCTTGTAGTCGTGCAACTCCACACGGTTGAACGCCACACGCACCGTTACATTGTCGCCCTCTTTCAAGCCCTGCTCCTTGCACTCGAACTCTGTGCCGAGCATCTCGACCGTTGTAGGCGAGGTCATCACGCCTTGGAAGGTGTTGCATGTGCGCTCCTTGCGCATCACATGGATATCCGAAGGCTTGATGAACATTCCTACGGTTGCACCCTCCTCGAAGGCGTTGTAGTCCTGAATCATCATTTCGAAGCCCTTGTCCGTTTCAACAAACATCTCGTAGTGAACACCCTTGAAGGTGCAGGATTTTACCGTGCCGGTAAAGTCGGCATTCTCCACATTTCCGACAATATAGATATCTTCGGGGCGTACGACAACATCAACTGCCGTATTCTCGCCAAAACCGCTATCCACGCACTCGAACTTATGACCGATAAACTCGACCTCCTTGTCCTTTATCATCGTGCCGTTCAAGATGTTACTCTCACCGATAAAGTCTGCCACAAAGGAGTTTGCAGGCTCGTTGTAGATATCGATAGGAGTGCCAATCTGCTGAATTTTACCCTCACTCATCACTACGATTGTATCGCTCAAAGTGAGAGCCTCCTCCTGGTCGTGAGTTACATATATAAAGGTGATACCGAGTGCCTCATGCATCTCCTTCAACTCCATCTGCATATCCTTTCGCATCTTCAAGTCGAGCGCAGCCAACGGCTCATCGAGCAGAAGCACCTGCGGCTGATTGACAATCGCACGAGCGATGGCTACACGCTGCTGCTGACCTCCCGACAACGAATTTACATCGCGGTCCTCGTAGTCGGTCATCGACACCATCTTCAACGCCTTGCGCACACGCTTGTCAATATCCTTCGATGCCACCTTTTTGAGTTTCATACCGAAGGCGATATTCTCGTAGACATTCAGATGCGGAAAGAGCGCATATCGCTGGAAAACCGTATTAAGCGGTCGCTGGTGCGGAGGCATACTCAAAATATCTTTATCCTCCATTGTGATAACACCCCCTGCATCGGGCTGTGTAAATCCTGCCAACATACGGAGCAGAGTCGTCTTACCGCAACCCGAAGGTCCGAGCAGCGTCACGAACTCGCCACGCTTGATATCGAGGTTGATGTTGTCGAGAACAACCTTCTCGCCGAAAGATTTCGACAAGTTCTCGATTTTGATAATTGTTTCACTCTTTTTTGCCATCTCTATTTTTTACGGTTTTTCAGAATGGTTTGTGTTAGATTAAAGTGATATGTTGCGCCGACCGATATCGACACGCTATTTGCAAATGAGTTGTATGCCGCTACTGCGTGCAGGCGCAAATCGCGGCTCTCGCGCAGCGGGAAGTAGTGAATACCGCAACCTGCATACCAATACTTCGGACAGAGCGAGTTGTCGGTAGGGATAAACCACACATCATCCTCGTAACCGAAGAGGTCGCTATTGTAGTTCTCGTAGCCACCCTTGACAAACGCCTCGACCTTGTCCTTGTAGTTGTAAAGCAGCTGTCCGCTGATGCTCCACTCCTGATTGAAGAAGCGTTTTACTGACGATGCACGATTCATATAATCGACCTCGATTGTGAAATCTCCCACCGAGAATGAGTTGCCGAGCGCGATGAGGTTGATAAACTTTCCACGCTCATACTCCACGAAATTTGTTGACCAGATTGGCGAGAAACAGCCGTATTCGCCACTCCAATAGAGCGAGTAGACGAATAGTTTTGATGCGAAAGGTCGCTCGCCGAATGGCGAAGTGCCGAATTGGAAGCGGAGCCAAGTACTCTCATCTTTGGTGGTGTAGTTTACCTCGCCACCCCACTGATAGATAGCCATCTTGTGCCAGAATGGCGACACAAGCGAGGTGTGGACATCGACATCGTAATAGTCCAACTCCCAAGTACCTATCGCCAACATATCCTTACCTGCGGTAAAGCCGAACTGCCCCACCTGATACGAGAGGGTTAGCCAGTCGATAAAATCGACATCATCGGAGCGAAAAGCGTTCTCGTAGAGCGCTTTGCTCGAAGCCCAATCGCTTGAAAACCAGTGACCCGCAAATGAGTAGGAGAAATCTCCTACCGAGCCGTCAAGGAATGTGTAGAGTGATGAATTTCCAAAGTCAAAACCACGGTAGCCACCTTTGATAGGTGCGTACGGATTAACATCGAAACGGGGTGTTACGACAAAGTCGGGAGTGCGACTATCGGCATTAGCCTCTTGTGAATAAGTACAGAAGTAGCAAAGTATTGCTACAAGCAGCGCCAATCCTCTTCTCATCTTCCATACAAAAAATCAAATGGTTTAGGGTGCAAATATATATAAAAAAACGGAAAACGGATAACGGAAAACGGAAAACTGCAATAAAAATTAAAAATTATGGGGTGAAAATTGTAAATTTTTAGTGGCTTTTAGCTATTAGTCATTAGCCATTGGTTTTTTTTGTGGCAATAAATAACATTCGGGCTTGCGCCCTGAATGGCACAAAATGACATGCGCACTCTGCGAGTGCTGAATGGCATATAATAATGAATTTGTCGGCTTGTCATTAAGTGAGCCTTG
>SUZQ01000070.1 GCA_015059875.1 Rikenellaceae bacterium
TCCTCACCAAGAGGTGCTGAAGCAACGCCATTCAGAGCAATCTGGTCGCCCTTACTCCAATAGAGAGGATAACCCTCCTCACCCTTTGCGCCGAGATGTGTACGAGTACCATCCAACGAGAGGGTAATAGTAGTTTGACCATTGCCTTTGTTGAAGTCTACGGCAAGGTCATCAGTTGTGTCGGTTGTACAGCCTACGACTGCCAACGCAACAACTGCCAAGAGAATCTTAAATAAGTTTTTCATCTTGCTTTTTGTTTAATTTGTTAATAGTTTAGAAAATTATGTATTATTAATTTGTTGTTTTTTCTTTTTGTAGGGGTTATAGGGGTTATAGGGGCTCTGGGGGTTCTGGGGAGTAATTGACAATTCTGCTATTAGCCATTGGCTTTTTTAATTCTGCATTAACCCTGCTCCGCAGGCTTTTCCTCCTCGCGGCTCGGCATAATGCAAACAAGTTTGCTCTCTGCTCTCGCTCCGCAGCGTCGGTTCTGCATTCTGCATTGGCGCACCTTACTCGCCCTTAATAGCCCTTACTTGCCTTTACTCGCCCTTATCTAATTGCGCGCCAATCTCGTCTTTCGTCTAATCTTTTCCGTTCTAACTCTCTAAAACTCAATATATCAAACCCCAAATCCCTCCTCCCGAAAAATCGGAGAGGGAATTTAGCTATCCACAATGTGGATATATAGCGCAAATGTAGTAAAGATTTTTCACAATACAATGATTTAAGTGGACTTTTTTCTAAAAACAAAAATCTTTCCTGCAAAGTTTTGTGAAATAGTTAAAAAAGCCTACCTTTGTTTGTAATTATGTAAATATTAACTAAACAAAGAGAAATATATGGCTGATTTTAACAAGTATCGCTCGATATACTCGCACGACGAGTTGATGGAGCGTCTACGCAAATTGAAGCATTTTGCACTTGATATGGATGGCACGATCTATCTCGGTGCAACACTCTTCCCCTACACAAAAGGTTTCTTGGGTGGAGTAAAGGCGATGGGACTGAACTACTCGTTCCTCACAAACAACCCATCGGCAGGTATTGCCGACTACCTTGCAAAGTTGGCTAAGCTCGGTATTGAGGCTACTCGCGAGGAGATGTATACCACCTCTATTGCCACTATCGACTACATCAAAACTCACTACCCTGAGGCAAAGCGTCTCTTCCTGCTCGGTACACCTTCGATGGTTGCAGAGTTCGAAAAGGCGGGCTTTATCTCGACTGCCGAGTCGGCAGATGATGTACCTGATGCTGTGGTAGTTGCTTTCGATAAGAGTTTGCAGTATGATCGTCTTTGCCGTGCAGCGTGGTGGATTTCGCAGGGTTTGCCTTATGTAGCAACCAACCCTGACCGCGTATGCCCTACCGACCAGAAGGTCGTGCTTGTGGATTGCGGTTCAATTTGCGAGTGTCTGGCTCACGCAACAGGTCGTCGCCCCGATATTACTCTCGGAAAGCCAGATCCAAATATGTTGTCGGGAATCCTCGGACGCTTTGGCTACGAGGCTGACGAGGTAGCGATGGTAGGCGACCGCATCTACACCGATATCGAGATGGCTCACAATGCGGGTGCATTCGGAGTATTGGTACTATCGGGCGAGACAACTTTGGAGGTTTGCGATGCAGCACCAAAGCAGCCTCACCTTGTTTGCGACAGCATCGAAGTCTTGGGCGAACTCGTAAAAGAGGCTCACGGATTGAAATAAACGGAAAACGGAGAACGGAGAACGGAAAGCGAGGATAGGGAATTTAGGGAATTTATGGAGTTTAAGAAATTAGTTCTTAATTCTCAATTAAAAGCTCTTCGTTTTTCGTCTAAAACTACAAACCAATGGATACTCAAACTCAAAAAAGATTTAAGATTTGGCAGTGGCGCACCATCATCGTGACGATGCTCGGCTACGCCTTCTTCTACTTTGTTCGCAAGAACTTCTCGTTTGCAATGCCGGGACTCGCTGCCGAGTACGGTATTTCAAACACCTCGTTCGGTATCGTGATGACAATCGTAGGTATCGTCTATGGCTTCTCACGCTACTTTAACGGCATCTTGGCAGACCGTATGAATGCTCGCTATCACATGTCGATAGGTCTTGCGCTCTGCGCATTGGCGAGCCTTTCGTTTGGTTTTATGCCATATTTCCTCGGCATTCCGATTGGCAAAGCTCCTCACATCTTGATTGTTGCTTTTGCCATTTTGTTGGTGCTTAACAACATCTTCCAGGGCAGCGGTTTCCCTCCTTGCGCACGACTCTTGTCGCACTGGATTCCACCGCACGAACTCGCCACAAAACAATCTGTTTGGAACACCTCGCACTCTATCGGAGCAAGCGTATTGGCAATCCTCTGCGGATTTATCATGGCGAATATGGGAACAGACCTCAGCAACTCGCAGCAAGATGTAGATAAGATAACCAAGAACTATGTAACTACCCTCTTCAAGGATGATGTTAAGAAGTCGAGCGAGGAGATCAACAAGGTGGTTAAGGTTTGTGAGCCTGAGAAGGTTGCAGATGGCTATGTTGTGGATGTTGTCTATACTTTGAAAGTCTCCCCTGCAAAGCAGGATACCATCACCTACAACTTCTCGAACGAAAAGTTCATCGCTGTAAAAGAGGCGGTAGACAAGGCTAAAGAGGAGGGTAAAGAGATCGACAGTTCGGAGATAGCAGCCGAGTGCGGCATAGATAAGGCGCAGGCAAAGGCTACACAAGCCATCGTTACGCGCACCGAACATACGGGAGCATGGCAATGGGCATTCTGGTTGCCGGGTATAATAGCCCTGCTCGGAGCGTTGGGATTGTTTGTATTCCTGCGCGACACACCAAAGTCGGTAGGCTTGCCTGAGTTGGAGAGTGCCAAGACTGCTCTGGACAGTGACACCCCTATCGATGAAAAGACTCGCAAAGCCTTCGCCATGAAGATGGTCTACAAGAATCCTATCATTTGGGGGTTGGCTCTGGCAAACTTCTTCGTATATGTGGTTCGATTCTCTGTACTCGATTGGGGTCCGAAGTTCTTGACCGAGGCGTGTGGTATGTCGTACGGCAAGGCGGGCATCACCGTTGCTGCGTTCGAGATTATGGCTATTATCGGAACGCTCGTAGCTGGCTGGGTGACAGATAGATTCTTCGCAGGTCGCGCTCACCGCACTTGTCTGTGGTGTATGGTTGGAGCAGGCGCAGCAATGGGAGCTTTCTATATGTTCTATCTCAACCCTGGAATGGCTCCCGACTGGGCATTGATTGGTATCTTGGCAATGGCAGGATTCTTTATCTATGGCCCACAGGCATTAATCGGAATTGCAGCTTCGAATCAAGCCACCAAGAAGGCAGCGGCGACAGCTAATGGTTTGGTTGGTATCTTTGGTTACCTCTCGACCGCTGTTTCGGGCTTCGGTATCGGATGGTTGGCCGATCACTATGGTTGGAACTATGTATTTATTGGCGTTATCGCCATGGCGATAGTTGGTATTTTGATATTTATGTCGCTTTGGGGTGTCAGCCGTGACGGATACGAAAAGGCAAACAACTAAAAACAGAATTAACTTTTCACATAAAACTACTATGAAAAAGATTAAATTATCAATTTTAGCAATTATTGCAATCTGCTCGGTGCAGAGTGCAATGGCGTGGGGATCGGTAGGACATCTTTGTGCGGCCTACATTGCAGAACAGCATCTTACCCCAGAGGCAAAGGCAAAATGTCGCCACTATCTCAAGCACACACTTCCATACTATGCTATGTGGATGGATCACTGGCGAGGAACTAAGCAGTTTGAGGCTATCAACAATGGACACTCACTTAAAACAACCAAAGATGGCCGTAAAATATCTTGGGAGTCTTTTGCTTCGGGAACCATGGGAACCAATATATCTACCCCTCCGGGACGCGCCATGGGACACCTCTACAATGCGTTCAATGAGTTGAGCGATGGCAAGTACAAGAACTTGTCGGATTCGGTTGTGCGTCAGCGACTTATCAATATGATTCACTATGTGGCGGATATGCACTGTCCTTCGCATTGCGGATTTCCTGATCATATCTACTTGCCTTCTTCGACATATAATCTCAAACGAAACGGCAAACATGCCAATTTCCATAGTTTTTGGGACGGCTCACCCGGTTTTAAGCGCAAAAAGCTGACATTGAAGAAGTATGCCAATATGGTTGATAATGTATCGCCAAAGCAGGCTAAGAAGTGGCAGAGAGGTCTGGAAAAGAGGAATCTTCAGGCAGGTATTGGCTCGTGGGGCAAGGAGTGTATCAAAAATGCACATCAGGCATACGCAATCCTTCCAGAGGGAACAGACATAGCTAAATTGACAAAAGAGCAGGTAGAGCAGGTACACGACTTGGCTGACCACGCTATATTGATCGGAGCATACCGCTTGGCGTATGTATTGAACACTATCTTTGCAGAATAATTACTAACTGAAGAGACAAATTGAATTATGAAAAAGATATTTTTAGCTTTAGCATTTATAATGGTGGTTTCGACAGCAGGCGCGTGGAACAAAAATAGCGATGCTGGTGTTGTAGTATTAGCAACAAAGCACCTCTCACCCGAAGCGTTAAAAGTGGTAAAGAAGCACTTGGGAACGACCTACGAAGATGACAACGATTTTCTCTATTTCTTGGAGCGCAAGAAGAGAGCTACCCATACAAAAGAGATCCATTATCTCCACCTCGACAAAAACTTTCAGCCTTTGCAGGTCGAGGGGGATGACGCGTTGAAGGCTCTCGAAGCAGCATTAGAGGTTGTGCGTACTCGCAACTCTCACTCCGATGCAGAAGTAAAAAAGGCTCTGCGTTATGTGATAAATCTTATGATTGATATTCACACTCTCTCGCATATCCGTATTGAGGGCATCAACCATTCGCAATCGGACTTTGAGTTTAGACGCCAAGTGAGCGACTATAAGCCGACAGAGTTCAAAACTTACAAGTGGTCGAAGGTGTGGAATCAGTTGAGCCTTCGTCATGGACTTTTCCACGCAGACTACTTTGCCGAGGATTTGGAGTTATGTCACGGAGGTAGATTTGCCGAATTTACAAAGGGCTCGTTGCGCGATTGGATTGCAGATAATGGAGCGATAGCTGCGGAGCATTTGGCTATTATGTATCCTAATTCGGAGATGCCTCTGATCGTTCTTAATACGATGGAGTATACCAATTACGATATGATGGCTCGTGCAGGATTCCGTTTGGCGGCATTGCTGAATAGTGCTATTAAATAATAGTAAATGTAAATATTTGTTGATATTTTTTCCTTACAACTATGAAAAAGATTCTTTTAGTTCTGGCCCTCTTTGCCTTTGGAGCATCGGTGGCTTCGGCACAGAAGGTGCGCGTAATGTCGTACAATGTTCACAATTGTGGAGGTGTTGATGGCGTAAAGTCTATAGATCGTTGTGCAGATGTTATACGCGAGGCTCAAGCGGATGTTGTAGCTATTCAGGAGGTGGATAGTATGACTCGTCGCAACAAGAAGTATATGCTTGGCGAGTTGGCTAAAAGAGTAGGCTACCACGCATATTTCGGTAGAACAATCCCATATCAGAGTGGAGCTTATGGTATCGGTGTATTATCGAAGAAGCCTGCCCTCTCGGTGAAATTCCACCGTCTGCCTTGTCGTCGTGAGCCACGAGGTCTGCTCGTTGTGGAGTTCGAGAAGTACTATCTCCTTGCTACCCACCTCTCGTTGGTGGAGGCAGACCGCCTTACATCGGTTGGCATTATCAAGGAGGTTGCATCGAAGCTGGATAAGCCCGTATTTATCGCAGGCGATATGAACGCCCGTCCAACATCGAAGCCAATGATGGCGTTTAAGGAGTTTGCGCAGGTGCTGAGTGACGAGAATAAGTTTACTATCAGAGCCGATAACCCTCGCGCATGTATCGACTATGTGCTGGGTACAAATGGCAAATTCAAGGTATTGAAGGATCGTGTATTCTTCGACAGCTACGCTTCAGACCACCTCCCACTCTATGTTGATGTGAAGGTTGGCAAGCTAAAGAGGAGTAAGAGATAAAATGGCAGACAACTATCTTGGTCGAAAGATGGAGGAGTACGAGGCACAGAGATGTGCCTCGGTACGCACTCGTCGCGTGTCACTTACCTCGTTGCTGATGAAGAATCGCTCGACACGAGGGTTTGACACATCGTTCAAGGTGCGCCACGACCAACTTGTTTCGCTCATAGATGCGGCTCGACTTGCTCCATCAGCACGAAATCAGCAGGCACTCCGTTATCGCCTTGTTACGGCAGAGGAGGCGCACCTCGTGCTGCCACACATTCGACTTGGCGGAGCCTTACCCGAATTGAATCTCCCACTACCCGAAACAGAGCCAAATGCCTATGTTGTAATTTGCAGCGAAAAGGAGGGGCGATATATTGATATTGATTTGGGAATAGCGGCACAGACGATTCTTCTACGAGCCGTAGAGATGGGGCTGAACGGAGTCTGCATCGCCGCATTTGACCACGATGCCCTGCGCGATAAGTTACAGCTTTCGCTGCCGCCGCAACTCGTTATCGCCATAGGTCGCTCGGCCGAGCGCATCGAGGTGGTCGATATCTCGGAGGGCGAATCGCAAACATACTACCGCGAAAACGGAGTACACTATGTTCCGAAGCTACGAACAGAGGAGTTGATAGTAAAATAGGATTGCAGTTGCAATCCTATTTTACTATAGAGTCAAAGCCCTCATACTTGAGCAGCAACGGCTCACACCGCAGATATATCTCGCGCGCTAAAGCCTGCTGTGTTGGGCGTTCCGAGGAGATATCCTTCAAGTAGCCCTCATCCGCCAGATGCTCCTCTGCGCACAACTCCTCGCAAAGATGGTGATGACGACGCAATGCCGAGAGAGCCTCCTCCGAAACTCCTCCCGTATGGGCGTACTCTGCAAACGCCTCAACAAAGGCCCTAAACGCACTCTTATCGCCCAAATCGGGCAGAATCTCCTCCAGGCACTCCCACTCCTCCAAAGCGATATAACACAACGCCAACTGCGGGGTTGCTTCGATATGATCCTCGCTATCGCACTCCAATAAGAGTTCGAGCTGCGCTGCCGCCAACTCGACATCACCTGCAAGGAAATTATCCACCGCCGAGCCGTAGACAATCTCTATTGCTGCGCGAGTGTTGGCGTGCGAAAAGTCGAGCTCTGCGACATCATCCTCTGGTAGCACCTCAACAATCTGTTGAAACGCCTTATAACGCGTATTACACGCACCCTCGAAGTCGCCCCTCTCCTCCTGCGAGTGCGCTGTGTCAAGCTGACGCACAAAGTCGCCTCCAAGAAGGATGAAATTCTGGTTTTCGGTAGGTTTAAGAGTTGTCTTCCCCATCTGTTCTCTATTTTTTCAACTGCTCCGCTTTGCGGTTACGCACAAGAGTGTAGATCATATACGACGAGATGACAATGGTCGCTACCCCACCCCACACATAAGCCATAGGCACTGCGCCCATACCGACAAACTGATTCGATACGAATACAAACGACGAGCAGATATAGGTCATAAAGATGGCAGGAATAAGAGCCACCCAATAGTTCGTCTTTTCGCGGTGGAGGTAGACCACAATAGTCCACAATACCACCGATGCCAACGCTTGATTAGTCCACGCAAAGTAACGCCAAACAACATCGAAATTCACAAATGTGAGGGCAACTCCTGCGGCAAAGATTGGCACACAGATAACGAGTCGCTTCCACTTTGTGCGCTGCTCAATGTGGAAAACATCGGCAATAATAAGACGAGCCGAACGGAACGCCGTATCGCCCGAAGTGATAGGAGCTGCCACAACGCCCAAGATTGCGAGAATACCTCCAACAATACCGAGTGTGGTGCTCGATATCTCGTTCACAGCCCACGCTGCGCTATTGCCGTGTGCTGCCAAAACTGCCGAAACTCCGCCATCCTCATAGAAGAATGCCATCGAAATAGCCGCCCAAATCAGCGCAATCACCGACTCGGAGATCATCGAGCCGTAGAATACAAATCGGCACTCGCGTTCGTTATTCACGCAACGCGCCATCAGTGGCGACTGCGTAGCGTGGAATCCCGAAATCGCACCGCAGGCGATTGTAATAAAGAGTGTTGGCACTAACGGCAAAGTCTCCTTTTTGATATGGAGATTTTCGAGCGTCATATCAGGAATTGTATAGTCACCAAAAAGGAGAACACCCAACAATCCGAATGCCATCACAACCAACGCTGCACCAAAGAGTGGGTAAATCTTTCCGATAAGCTTGTCCACTGGAAGGAGCGTTGCGATAAAGTAGTAGGCGATGATAATTGCGAGCCATCCATTCTTCGAGAGAATATCGAACTTTGTCGAGAGGATATCCGCAGGGCTAACCACGAACACCACACCTACCAACAGGAGCAGTATCACCGAGAATACGCGCATAAACGCGCCCGCACCCTTGCCGAGGTAGCGACCAACAATCTCAGTAATGCTCAAACCGTCGTTGCGCACGAGAATCACACCCGAGAGGTAGTCGTGCATCGCACCCATAAAGATACCGCCAAAGGTAATCCAGAGGAACGCCACTGGGCCGTAGCACGCACCGAGGATAGCACCAAAGATTGGGCCCGTACCCGCAATATTGAGCAGCTGGATCAGGAATGTGCGCCAGCGCGGCATCGGCACATAGTCTACGCCGTCGTAGAGTTTCGCACTTGGCACCTCGGCTTTTGCATCTATTTTGCAGACCTTATCGAGGTACTTTCCGTAGGTAAAATATGCCACTACAAGCAGCGCCAAACAAAGAATAAAAGTTATCATAATTGATAGTTTTGGGTTTTAACTAACTGCGAAGATACAAATTTTTCGGGGAAAGTTGCGCAAATAGAGAAAATTTTGCGATATTTGCAGTCGCAATACGGAAAATATTGTTGCCGATTTAGCTCAGCGGTAGAGCACTTCACTCGTAATGAAGGGGTCTCGGGTTCAAATCCCGAAATCGGCTCAAGGGAAGCGGTGGACTGAAATTCAGCCCACCGCTTGGCTATTCTGCTGTACTATTTATTTGGTAATATGCTAACTGGTATCTGTAATGTTAGGTCAGGTCCATAACGGGAACTAAGACGAGCTTTTACAGTTATTACAATCAGAGATTGTAATAGTGAATCATCTTGGTAATTAATTGACAATACTCCTGTTGTATTATTAAGGCTTAGTGTATTAGCCATAGAACTTGGCACTGACTCTAACTCAAATGTCATATTAAGACCATATACATCACTTGCCACTACATTAGTAGCAAAGCCATTAGTTCCGTCTCCGATAATCCAACCTCCATTAGTACTATCAATGAGTTCATTTCCGCGTTTATCTTTAAGGCTTAACGATTCCCAAATATTGGTTTCGTATATTCTATAATTACCTTTCTCGAGAATTATAAAATAATCATTTTTACGAGATATTTGGTTTTCTATAGGATTATAGCCATATACCTTATAGTCATAATAACACCCTCCAGCGGAGAAAGATGCTGTTGGAATCTCTACCATCTCTTCTCCAATTCCGGTTAACATAAATAGTCTGCCTCTTACATTAACATATTCCATTTTCCCATTCTGAATTAACCTATTATAATTCTGAATAAGGCACCCTGTAGGATTAGTGTCCTCTATCTCAAATCTGGCAACAATACCTTGTTCCGCAAGAAGGTTTTGGCTGTTTAAGATAGTTCCATTACCATCTACTACAACAAATGTTTGACTTAAATCGCATTTCAAATTAAAATCTTTAATGTCATTGTTATAAGGAGAATTGTAATTGTAATACGGTAACATTATTGAATAGTACGGATTAGCATAAACCCATTCTGGACGATGCATAAAATCTAGTCCTAAATTCCTATTAATATAGATATTTTTACGGATTTGAATCTCCTGCCCATACCAAGTGGTAATATTACATACATAGTTGAGAACAGATGGCGTTGCTGCAAAGTCAGTATATGAATACGAGGCGCGAACATACTGACCAGAACTATAAATCGTCAACTTAGAGTTAGGACACTGCAAGCCATTGGCAAGAGAAGCATAGCTGAACATACCATCTCCCCATTTTGTACTCAGGTTCTCTTTCAAATATTCTTCAATAGTCATATTGCCGATTGATAATTCATGGGCATAATTACTTATTCGTTGTGGTAACGATTCAGAGTTTGTTGTAAATGTAAGCGAATTTGCTATATTAACACTCTCGTCAGCAAGTTCAATAGAAATAACCCTACGATTACGGTCAATGGTCTTAACAGTCGCATTAATTTCTATCTCACAACCATTTAGGATATAAATAGCAGAGATATTATAAGTTTTCCCCCATTGAAAACGAGACAAATGAAGTGTTGGTGCGGCGTTTGTCCCTCCAAACCGTGATACAATATCAGATAACAATTGTCCATTGCAGCTAACCTCGACCTTTTGCAATAAGCCATTACTAACTACTTGTTCGTAATCATATCCTGAAATATTGCTATTTGTAGTAGAAATTCTCAAAGGTAAATTTCTACTAGTATATTCAAAACCAGCATCGCTATTGGCATCGTCCACATAATTCCAAATAATATCTACTGCAGTTGCCATATATTCGATTTTCTCAGGTGTTGAAAACTCAAATCTCGCCATCGGCTGAATAGCATTGCGGTTGATGATAATCTCCTTATTAGTTGATTTGGTCATTGCCGAGCCATCGGTTGCAAGAATCTCAATAGTCAACCCCTTTTCAAATGTCTGCGGTGGCAGCGCGATATAGAACGCGGTTGCCTCGCTCGAAAGGGTTACGCCTTCGCCACAGTTCAAGACTACTTCGGTCAAGATTGTATCGTCAAAAACAAGGTTTCCGCCTGCGCTGTTTTCGCCATCATCTGCGCCGCCCATCTCCG